>NZ_JXSP01000138.1:0-419 GCF_000946635.1 Micrococcus sp. MS-ASIII-49 | reverse complement strand
ACCACTATCCGGGACTCAACTGGGGATCACCGGGTGCATGTTCGTCCCCAGGCCTCGGAGGGGCATTGCCGGCCGCGATGGGCGCGCCCGAGGCTGGTCAACGACCGGCCCGGCCCAGCGGGACCGGGTCCGACCAACACGTCGTCGCGGCCGAGAAGACCCTGGGAGGCAGCCGCCAGGACCGCTCTCGCCAGCCCCCACACCACAGTCCGGATCCCGGCGTCCTCAACCGAGCTGAGCACACGAGACGGAAGGAGGCCGACCCCCTCGCCAGCAGCAACTACCCCGTGCAGGCAGCCCCGGTGTAGAAGACACGGCGAGGCGGCTTAAACGGTCGTTTGTGGCGAGGGTGCTGCACCCTCGCATGCGGGGCCTCGAGGTCGGCGTGTCGTGCGCCGGTCAAGTCCCTGGAAGTGGTG
>NZ_JXSP01000137.1:0-7242 GCF_000946635.1 Micrococcus sp. MS-ASIII-49 | reverse complement strand
CCCCGCCACGCCGGCAGCTCGCCCCTCCGGCACCTCTCCCACCCGCGCTCCACCCCGCAGAATCCCGCTGTTCTCGGCGGTCTCCCAGCCCGGCCCGTAGTATCGGGACGGACAACTGTGGAAAGGGGCCCCGTCGTGGGACTTCTGGACAACCTCGAACGCGGCCTGGAGCGGGCCGTGCGCTCGGCCTTCTCGGCCGGCGGTCCGCGGGCGGTCAAGCCGGTGGAGATCGCCTCGGCCCTGCGACAGGCGATGGACGACGAGTCGTTCGCGCTGTCCGAGGGCCACACGGTCGCGCCCAACAGCTACGTGGTCCACTTCTCCCCCGCCGACTTCGAGCGCGCCCGCTCGTGGGGGTCCACCCTCGCCAGCGAGCTGTGCGACGAGGTCATCCGCCACGCCGACTCCCAGGGCTATGCGCTGCCCGGCACGGTCCGGGTCGCCTTCCACCCGGACGCGGACGTGCGCGCCGGGGACCTGCGCGTCGTCACCCGCCTGGACGACGGCTCGCTCACCGCCCCGGCCCCCCACGACGACGGCGCCTCGCCCGCCACCGCCCACGGCCCGGGAGCCTCGGCCGCGGCGCCGGACCGACTGGTCGAGGACCTGCCGGCGGCCGCGCCCCGCAAGCCCTCCCCCGCCCCGCGCGTCGGGCCCCGTCCGGCGCCCCGCTGGGCCGCCGCCTCGACCGCGCCCGCCGCCCCCGCCCACGCCGACCAGCCGACCGTCGTGATGGGCCGCCCCGTGACCGGGCCCGCCGGCCCGGCCCTCGAGCTGGACGGCCGCATGCTCCCCCTGGACGGGGACGACCTCATCCTCGGCCGCTCGGCCGAGCGTGCCGACCTCGTGATCCCGGACTCCTCGGTGTCCCGCGAACACCTGCGCCTGCTCACCGTCGGCTCCACGGTCACGCTCCTGGACCTGGGCAGCCGCAACGGCGTGCTCGTCAACGGCCGCCGCGTGGACGGCTCCGTCACCCTGCGCGACGGGGACGTGGTGACCGTCGGCCAGACCGAGCTGCTGTTCTTCGGCGGGACGGGGGGCCGCGCATGAGCGAGCTCGCCGTCGCCGTGCTCCGCATGGGCCTGCTGCTGGCCCTGTGGGTGCTGATCATCTCCATCGTCATGGCGCAGGGCCGCGACCTCGTGGTCGGCCGACGCAACAAGACACGCCTCCAGCAGGCCCAGCGCGACGCCGGCCTGGTCACCGCGGTGCCCGCGGCCGGGGCCGCCGGGGCGGGCTCGTCCGCGGTCGACCGCCCCGCGCCCGCGTCGACGCCGGCCCCCGCCGCGTCCGCGCCGACGACGCCGGCCCCGCGGCTGTCCCGGACCCTGCGGGTGGTCGAGGGCCCGAAGGCCGGGCAGACCATCGCCCTGGAGGGCCGTCCCCTGCTGATGGGCCGCGCCCAGGACGCCGACCTGGTGCTCGTGGACGACTACGCCTCCGGCCGCCACGCCCGGCTGTTCCCGCAGGGCACCCGCTGGTTCCTCGAGGACCTCGGCTCCACGAACGGCACCTACGTGAACGGCGCCCCCGTCACCCGCGCGCTGCCCGTGGGCCCCGGCACGGCCATCCGCATCGGCAAGACCGTCATGGAGCTCGAGGCCTGACCCATGACCCTCGTCCTCCGCTACGCCGCCCGCTCCGACGTCGGCCGCGTCCGTGCCAAGAACGACGACTCCGCCTACGTGGGCCGTCATCTGGCCGTGCTCGCGGACGGCATGGGCGGGCACGTGGGCGGCGACGTGGCAAGCGCGTCCACGGTGCTGGACCTGGCCCCGCTGGATGCGGTGGGCTACGAGGACCCGGCCACGGTGCTGCCGGACGAGATCCAGAACGCCAACCTGATCCTCAACGAGCTGGTGCACGCCAACCCCAAGCTCGCCGGCATGGGCACCACGTGCACCGCCGGCCTGCTCGCGGGGACCACGCTGCACATCGCGCACATCGGCGACTCCCGTGCCTACCGGCTCGCGGACGGCGAGTTCTCCCAGGTCACCACGGACCACACGTTCGTGCAGAAGCTCGTCGACGAGGGGCGCCTCGAGGCCGGGGAGGCCCCGTTCCACCCGAACAAGAACGTGCTCATGCGCGTGCTCGGCGACGTGGACGCCTCCCCCGAGCTGGACGTGTTCGAGGTGCCCGTCGCCCCCGGAGAACGGTGGCTGTTCTGCTCGGACGGCCTCACGGACGTGGTCCCCCCCGAGAAGATCCACGAGGTGCTGCGGGACTCGGAGGCTCTCAACCAGGCCGTCGACACCCTCGTGGACCTCACCCTCAAGGGCGGCGCCCCGGACAACGTCACCGTGGTGGCGTTCGAGATCGCGGAGGGCACGGCGGAGGAGCTGGCCCCCGTCCCGGACGTCCACCTGTCCGAGCAGGCCCTCGCCGCCGCCCACCCGCCCGAGGTCGGCCCGGTCTCCGGCCTGCTGCTGCGCGAGGACCTGGACGCACGGCCTCACCTGCTCGTCGGCGCGGCCTCCAACGCCGTGAAGACCGATCGCATCCCCGTGGTCACGCGCAGCTCCACGCGCCGCCGCGTCGCCGCCCTGCTCGGCGAGACGCCCGTGCCGGAGAACCGTCCCCGGCGCACCGCGGCCGTCCTCACGGACGGGCCGGATCCCGCCGCCGCCCCGCGCCCGGACGCCTCCGTCCCGCCCGCCGCGCAGAGCGGCACCGCTGCCGCCGCCGGCTCCTCCTCCGCCGCCACACCGGCCGCCACCGCTGCCGACCACCCGTCCGACGAGGCCGCCGAGCCGATGACCACGGCCCCCACCCCGGCCCCGGCGACCGCCGGGCCCGCCGGCGGCCCCGAGGACGGGGCCGCGCGTCGGCGGCGTGGAAAGGACGACCGCCCGGTGCAGTACCGCCGCGGCTGGTTCATCCCCGTGTTCACCACGCTGCTCGCCCTCACCCTCGCGGCCGTGGCCGTGTGGGGCTACCTGTGGACCCAGACGCAGTACTACGTGGGGGCCAACGACGGCCGGATCGCCGTGTTCAAGGGCGTCTCCCAGCGGCTGGGCCCGCTCGAGCTGTCCCACGTGGACCGCCAGACCGACCTCCCGGTGGACGCGCTGCCCGCGTACGCACGCGACCGCGTGAACGCCGGCATGCCCGCCCGGGACGTGGACCACGCGGAGCAGATCGTCGCCGAGCTGCGCGACTCGCTGCACCCGAACGCCCCCGCCCCCGCCGGTGAGCCCTCCGAGCGGGCCCGGCCGAGCACGACGCCGTCGTCGTCCTCCGCCCGCCCCTCGGACGCGTCCGGCTCCACCGCGCCGACGAGCCCGGCGTCGTCCCCGAGCGCGACGGGAGGTGAGGCCCCGTGACCGAGGTGATCTCCCCCGCACGCCCGCGCCGGAACATCGAACTGGTCCTGCTGCTGGCCGCCCTGGCCATCGCCCTGGGGGCGGACCTGCTGGGCATGATCGGCACGGACGCCCCGCTGGACTCCACCGCCTGGGTGCCGCTGGGCGTCTTCGGCGCCGCCACCCTCGTGCTGCACGTGGTCCTGCGGCTGCGGGCCCCCTACGCGGACCCGTTCATGCTGCCGATCACCGCCCTGCTCAACGGGCTGGGCCTGGCCATGATCCACCGGCTGAGCCAGGACGCCGCGATGGCCAACCCCACCTCGCAGCTCGTGTGGTCCGTCCTGGCCGTCCTGGTGGCCTCCGCCCTGGTGTTCCTGGTGCGCGACCACCGGGTGCTGCGGCGCTGGCCCTACCTGTTCCTCGCCGCGTCCGGCGTGCTGCTGCTCCTGCCGCTCGTGCCCGGGCTGGGCCTGAGCATGTACGGGGCGCGGATCTGGATCGACGTCGGATTCGGCACCTTCCAGCCCGGCGAGATCGCCAAGATCACGCTGGCCATCTTCTTCGCCGGCTACCTCTCCGCGAACCGCGACCTGATCCTGCTGGCCGGCCGCCGTGTGGGCCCGGTGACCTTCCCCCGAGCCCGGGACCTCGGCCCGTTGCTGGCCGGCTGGCTCCTGGCGCTCGGCGTGCTCGTGTTCCAGCGCGACCTGGGCTCGGCCCTGCTGTTCTTCGGCATGTTCATGGCGATGCTCTACATCGCCACGTCCCGCGCCTCCTGGATCCTCCTCGGCCTGGGCCTGATCGCCTTCGGCGCGGCGCTGGCGTTCCTGTTCATGCCGCACGTGACCGCCAGGTTCGAGATCTGGCTGAGGGCCTTCGACCCCGAGATCTACCATCGCGACTTCGGCGGCTCCTACCAGGTGGTCCAGGGCCTGTTCGCGATGGCCTCAGGCGGGCTGATGGGCACCGGCCTGGGCGCGGGCAACCCCACCCAGGTGCCGCTGTCCTTCTCGGACATGATCCTCACGGCCATCGGCGAGGAGCTCGGCTTCGTGGGCCTGGCCGCCGTGCTCGTCCTGTACCTCCTGCTCGTCACCCGCATGATGCGCGCCGCCCTCGGCGTGCGCGACGCGTTCGGCAAGGTGCTCGCCTCCGGCCTGGCCTTCACCATGGCGTGGCAGGTGTTCGTGGTGATGGGCGGCGTGACCCTCGTGCTGCCGCTCACCGGCCTCACGACGCCGTTCCTCGCCGCCGGCGGCTCCTCGCTGCTGGCCAACTGGATCATCGTGGGGCTCGTGCTGCGCATCTCGAACGCCGCCCGCCGTCCCGTGGTCGTGGACGGGATGGTCAACGCGTCCGGGCCCGGCGCCGGCCACCTCGACCCCGGCACGGCGCTCCCGGCGGCGGCCGTGCCCCCGGGAGGAGGTGAGGAGCGGTGAACGAGGCGATCCGACGCACGTGGACCGTCATGGCGGCCATGATCCTGGTGCTCGCGCTGGCCGCGTCCGTCATCCAGGTGCTGGCCGCGGACCAGCTCAAGACGCACGCCCTGAACTCGCGGCAGTTGTTCCTGGAGTTCGGCGCCCCGCGCGGGCCGATCCTCGTGGACGGCGAGCCGATCGCCGAGTCCGTCCCCTCCGACGACGCGTACCACTACCAGCGCGTCTACCACGAGCCCGAGCTGTACGCCCCGCTCACAGGCTTCTATTCGCTCACCTACGGCACCGACGGGCTGGAGGCGGCCATGAACGAGCAGCTCTCCGGCACCCCCACGTCCCAGTTCGTGGACCGCGCCATGGAGATCATCACGGGTGCCACGCCTGAGGGCGACCAGGTGGAGCTGACGATCGACCCCGAGCTGCAGCGCCTGGCGTACGACGCGCTCCCGGACGGCGTGCGCGCCTCCGCCGTGGTCACGGACCCGACGACAGGCGAGATCCTGGCCATGGTGTCGAAGCCGAGCTTCGACTCCAACGCGCTCTCCTCGCACAGCCCGGCCGAGGCGCAGGCGGCCATGGCCGCGATCGACCAGATCCCCGGTGCCAGCGCGTACCGCAACCGCGCCGCGGAGCAGCTCGTGTCCCCCGGCTCCACGTTCAAGCTGATCGACGCGGTGGCCATGCTCGAGTCCGGTGACTACACCCCGGACGGGACGGTGGACATCCCCGCCGCGTGGACGCTGCCCGGCACGACCACGGAGCTGCCCAATTACGACGGCTCACCGTGCAACACCGTGGGGCGTCAGACCCTCACGTGGGCGCTGGCGCAGTCCTGCAACACGCCGTTCGCCATGGCCGCCGTCGAGCTGGGCCAGGACCGGATCCGGGAGGTCGCCGAGCGGTTCGGCTTCAACGACTCCTTCGACTACCCGCTGCCCGTGACCGGCTCCGTGTTCCCCTCCGACCTGGACGACGCCGCGCTGGCGCAGTCCTCGATCGGCCAGCGGGACGTGCAGGCCACCGCGCTGCAGATGGCCATGGTGGCCGCCGGCATCGCGAACGACGGCGTGGTCATGGAGCCGCAGCTGATCAAGGCGGTCCGCCGTTCGGACCTCACCACGGTGCAGGAGTTCAGCCCCCGTGAGCGCGGCCGGGCCACGACCCCCGAGGTGGCCGGGCAGGTCTCGGACATGATGGTCTCGGCGGTGGAGGACGGCATCCTGGGATCCGTGCAGTCGGACACGGTGCGGATCGCGGCGAAGTCGGGCACGGCCGAGGTCGGGGACACGGGCAACGTGCACTCCTGGATCACCGGCTTCGACGCGAGCGAGAACCCCCGGGCGGCCGTGACGATCGTGGTGGAGGACGAGCCGCCGGGGGTTGGACATCAGACAGTCGTCAGTGGCATGAAGGCAATCATGGAAGCGGTGGTCACGGAATGAGGCCGACATCGGGCATCACCCTCGGCGGCAGGTACCAGTTGACCGATCGCATCGCGATCGGCGGCATGGGCGAGGTGTGGAAGGCGCGGGACAAGGTCCTGGGCCGGATCACCGCCGTGAAGATCCTCAAGGAGGAGTACACGGGTGACCCCAACTTCCTGCGCCGCTTCCGGGCGGAGGCCCAGCACACCGCGCTGCTGAACCACCCCGGCGTCGCCAACGTCTACGACTACGGCGAGGAGAAGGGCTCCGCCTACCTCGTCATGGAGCTCGTGCCGGGCCAGCCGCTGTCCTCCATCCTCGAGAAGGAGAAGGTGCTCTCCCCCGAGCGGACCCTGCGGATCATCGCGCAGACGGCGGCCGCGCTCTCGGCGGCCCACGCCCAGGGGCTCGTGCATCGCGACGTCAAGCCCGGCAACCTCATGATCACGCCCACCGGCCGGGTGAAGGTGACGGACTTCGGCATCGCGCGCCTGGCAGACCAGGTCCCGCTCACGGCCACCGGCCAGGTGATGGGCACCGCCCAGTACCTCGCGCCCGAGCAGGCCACGGGGCAGCAGGCCACCGGCTCCTCCGACCTCTACTCGCTGGGCATCATCGGCTACGAGGCCCTCGCCGGGCATCGCCCGTTCACGGGCGAGTCCCAGATCGCGATCGCCCTCGCCCAGGTCAACGACACCCCGCCGCCCCTGCCGGACACCGTCCCGGCCCCGGTGCGCGCCCTGATCATGTGCATGCTCTCGAAGGACCCCAAGGAGCGGCCCTCGGACGCGACCGCGCTCTCGGAGGCCGCCGACGCGCTGCGTCGCAAGGACACCCGCGGCGCGGTGGAGGCCGTGCCCGGCCTGGCCGCCTTCCTCGAGGAGCAGGGCGTGGCCGACCCCTCGGGCGCCGAGACCGCCCCCCTGGACTACGACGGCATGCGCACCACCCATCCCCGCGCCGAGGGCACCCGGACGGACGGCTTCCCCGCCACCGCGGCGCTGCCGGTGACCGCGGCCCAGCCCCGCACCGACGACGACGCCCGCGGCCCCGGCGCCGCCGGTGCGG
>NZ_JXSP01000136.1:0-2343 GCF_000946635.1 Micrococcus sp. MS-ASIII-49 | reverse complement strand
GGGCGCGGCCGGTGTGGCCGGCGCCGCCGCGAGCGCGAGCACGCGCGACCACGAGATCGCCGCCGTGCGTGATCAGCAGACCCGCCCGGGCGACGTCGTGGACTCGGGCCCGCCCGCCGGGGGCGGCTCCGCGCCCGCCCGCCGGCGACGCGCCAACCGCTGGCCGCTGTGGGCACTGCTCGGGCTCGTGGTGTTCGCCCTGCTGGGGGCGCTGCTGTGGCCGCTGCTCACGGGTGGCCGCGGCGTCGGAGGCTCGGCGCCGGCGACCTCGCAGGAGGAGTCGTCCGTGCGCGTGGACCCGGAGGCGTACAGGGGTCGCCCCGTGAGCGAGGTGCGCACCGAGCTCGAGGGCCTCGGCCTGGCGGTGCGCGAGGAGGACCGCGACGCGCAGAGCCCGCAGGGCACCGTTGAGGAGATCAACCCCGTGGGGGCGTTGCGGCGCGGTGAGACCGTCACGCTGGCCGTCTCCACCGGTGAGGGCGTCATCCCGGAGGGCCTCGTGGGCCAGCCCGTGGAGAGCGCTATCCAGACGCTGCGCGACCGCGGCTTCACCGTGGACCGGGTGGACGACCCGTCCGCCGACGGCGCCGACGGCGAGGTGGTGCGCGTGGTGCCCGGCGAGGGTGAGCGTCACCGCTACGACACGCACGTGCAGCTGATCGTGGCCACCGGCGGGTCCGACGCCGCGCCGACCCGCGAGGCCTCCCAGCCCGCCTCGGAGCCGGAGCCCAGCGCGTCGGAGGAGCCGAGCGCCGAGCCGAGCCCGTCGGCCTCGGACGAGCCCAGCCCGTCCCCCACCGCCGAATCCCCGACGGCCACCGCCGACCCGGAGCCCACGCCGGAGCCGTCCGAGGAGCCGACGACGCCCACGGGGGATCCGACGACGGAGTCCTCCGGGGAGTCCACGGCACCGACGGGCGAGCCCACCACCGACCCGTCCGCTGACGCGCGTGGTGCGGAGGCCTCGTCCGCCGACGCCACGCCCTCCGCTTGAGCGGCGGGCGGGACGAGCACGCGGACGTGTCTGTGGATGAGCAGAGGATCCTGAACGGGCGGTACCGGATCGGTGAGCTGATCGGGCGCGGCGGCATGGCGGACGTCTTCCGCGGCGAGGACCTGCGGCTGCACCGCCCGGTGGCGGTCAAGCTGATGCGCCGGGACCTGGCGCGCGATCCGCACTTCCAGGCGCGCTTCCGCAAGGAGGCACGCTCGGCGGCCTCCCTGAACCACCCCTCGATCGTCTCCGTGTACGACACGGGCGAGGTCTCCCTCGAGGACGGCCTCCATCCGGTGGACTGCCCGTTCCTGGTGATGGAGCTCGTCTCCGGCCGGACGCTGCGGGAGATCCTGCACGCCGAGGGCGCCGTGGGCACGGACCGTGCCGTGGCCTGGACCCGGGGCGTGCTGGAAGCGCTCGAGCACGCGCACGAGGAGGGCATCGTCCACCGCGATGTGAAGCCCGCGAACGTCATGGTCACGGAGACGGGCGCCGTGAAGGTGATGGACTTCGGGATCGCCCATGCGCTGGCCGACACCTCCGCCACCACGTCGCAGACCCAGGCCGTGGTGGGTACGGCCCTCTACCTGGCTCCGGAGCAGGCGACGGGCCGCACCGTGGCCGGCCGCGCCGACCTCTACGCGGCCGGC
Organism: Micrococcus sp. MS-ASIII-49; assembly: GCF_000946635.1. NCBI lineage: Bacteria > Bacillati > Actinomycetota > Actinomycetes > Micrococcales > Micrococcaceae > Micrococcus > Micrococcus sp. MS-ASIII-49. The sequence goes on along the minus strand of NZ_JXSP01000136.1, from coordinate 696 downwards.
TGCCTGCTGTTCGAGTTGCTCACGGGCCGACCCCCCTTCACGGGTGACACGCCGCTGGCCGTGGCCTACCAGCACGTGCGCGAGGAGCCGCCGGCACCCTCCGACGTCGACCCCGACCTGCCGCCCGCGTTCGACCCCGTGGTGCTGCGCGCCCTGCGCAAGGATCCGGAGGACCGGTTCCCCACGGGCGCCGCGTTCCTCGCGGCCCTCGAGGAGGCCGCCGCGGATCCGCACGCCGGCCCCGGCCGTCACACCCCGCCGCTCGATGCCGTCCCTCCCGCCCTCGTCGGCGCGGTGCTGGGCGCCGCGGCCGCGGAGCACGGGGCCGATGTGCCGACGGCCGCGGTCCCGCTGACCCGGCCGACGCCCTCCGTCCCGGCCGAGCCGGACACCACACAGCCCCAGGCGGCGAACCATGCCGTGGCGGGTGCGGGACTGCTCGGCGCCGCCTCCGCCGCGCAGCTTGCCGCCGCCGCCGCCATGGACGGCCCCCGCCCGGTGACGGTCGGCCAGCCGGTGATGCCCGGTGCGGTCGCGACGCCCCGGCCCGAACCGCAAGGGGACACGCCGGCGCCAGCGACGGCCACGCACCGTCGCGTCCGCCGGCGCCTCCGCCGGCGCACGCTCCTGGCGGCCGGCGCGGTCCTGATCGCGCTGGCCCTGGTCCTGGCGCCGTGGCTCGCGGCGGCTCTGCCC
>NZ_JXSP01000013.1:0-5677 GCF_000946635.1 Micrococcus sp. MS-ASIII-49 | reverse complement strand
CTTCATCCGCGTGGTGTACCTCATGGTGGTGACCGTACCGTGACCGCGTCGAGCGGCTGATCCATGCGGGGCGCGTGTTCATCGACCCGGGCCCGCGCGACGCGGGCGGCCCGCTGCGCTTCAAGGCGGACATCGGTCTGCTCTCCTCCCGGTGCGCCCAGATCCAGGGCGTGTGGATGGCCCCCGCCGCGCGGGGCCGAGGGCTGGCGGCGTCGGCGATGGCCGCCGTCGTGGACTACGTGCGCCTCCAGGCGCCCGTGGTCAGCCTCTACGTCAACGCGTACAACACCCCCGCGCTGCGCACGTACGAGCGCGTGGGGTTCGAGCGGCGCGGCACGTTCGCGACCGTCCTGTACTGACCCGGCGGACCCTGCGCGGGCGATAGGATCGGCGGTCAGGACGCCGGGCACCCCGTGCCGGCGTCGTCCCGTCCCGCGCGCCGCCCCCGACCGCGCGAGCCCGTCCGAGGAGGCCCCGTCATGCCCCTGCGCATGTCCACCCTGTTCCTGCGCACCCTGCGCGACGACCCGGCGGAGGCCGAGGTGGCGAGCCACAGGCTCCTCGTCCGTGCCGGCTACATCCGTCGCGCGGCCCCGGGCATCTACTCGTGGCTGCCGCTGGGCCTGAAGGTGCTGGCCAAGGTGGAGCGGATCGTGCGCGAGGAGATGGACGCGATCGGCGCCCAGGAGGTGCACTTCCCGGCGCTGCTGCCGCGGGAGCCCTACGAGGCCACGGGGCGCTGGGAGGAGTACGGCGACGGGCTGTTCCGCCTGCAGGACCGCAGGGGCAACGACTACCTCCTGGCCCCCACGCACGAGGAGATGTTCACGCTCCTGGTGAAGGACCTGTACTCCTCGTACAAGGACCTGCCCGCGTACCTGTACCAGATCCAGACCAAGTACCGGGACGAGGCCCGCCCGCGCGCCGGCCTGCTGCGCGGGCGCGAGTTCATCATGAAGGACTCCTACTCCTTCACGGTGGACGACGCCGGCCTGGACGCCGCGTACGAGGCCCATCGGGCCGCCTACCTGCGGATCTTCGACCGTCTCGGCCTCGAGGTCGTGCCGGTGCGGGCCACCTCCGGTGCGATGGGCGGCTCCCGCTCCGAGGAGTTCCTGCACCCCACCGAGGTGGGCGAGGACACCTTCGTCGAGTCCGACGGCGGCTACCGCGCCAACGTCGAGGCCGTCACCACGGTGGCCCCCGCCCCGCTGGACGAGGCGGCCATGGCGGCCCTGCCCGCCGCCGAGGTCAAGGACACCCCGGTCTCCACCACCATCGCCGCGCTCGTGGACGTCGCCAACCGGCTGGCCCCGCGCGAGGGCGAGCCGTGGACCGCCGCGGACACGCTCAAGTGCGTCGTGGTCACCGCGGTGGTGGACGGCGGCGAGCGCCGCTCGTTCGTCGTGGGCGTGCCCGGCGACCGTGAGGTGGACCTCAAGCGCCTCGAGGCGTCCGTGGGCCCGGCGCTCGGCGTGGTCGGCGAGCCCACGCTCGAGGCCGCGACCGCCGCGGACCTGGCCGCGCACCCCGCCCTGGTCAAGGGCTACATCGGCCCCGCGGCCGCCGATGCGGTCGAGGGCACCCCGGTGCTCGGCGCGGAGGGCTCCGTCTCGGGCCTGCCCTTCTTCGTGGACCCGCGCATCGCCCCCGGCACCGCGTGGATCACCGGCGCGAACGCGGACCAGCGCCACGTGTTCGGCCTCGTGGCCGGCCGCGACTTCACGTGGGACGGCGTGCTCGAGGCCACCGCGGTGCGTGAGGGCGACGAGGCCCCGGACGGCTCCGGCCCGCTGCACACCCGCCGCGGCATGGAGATGGGCCACATCTTCCAGCTCGGCCGCAAGTACGCCGAGGCCCTCGACCTGAAGGTCCTCGACGTCCACGGCAAGCAGGTCGTGGTGACCATGGGCTCCTACGGCATCGGCATCACGCGCGCCGTCGCCGCGATCGCCGAGCGCTACCACGACGACAAGGGCCTGGCGTGGCCGCGCGCGGTGGCCCCGGCGGACGTGCACGTCGTCGTCGCCACGAAGGGCGAGGACGGCTTCGCCGCCGCCGAGACCCTCGCGGCGGGCCTCGAGGCCGAGGGCCTGACCGTGCTCGTGGACGACCGTCCGAAGGTCAGCCCCGGCGTGAAGTTCAAGGACGCCGAGCTCATCGGCGTGCCCACCACCGTGGTGATCGGCCGCGGCCTGGCCGACGGTGAGCTCGAGCTCAAGGACCGGGCCACCGGCGAGGCGCGCCCCGTGCCCGTGGACGGGGCCGTCGCGGCGGTGCTCGCGGAGGTGCGCCACGGGCGCTGAGTGGTTCGGCGCCGTCGAGCTGACCGCCGGACTGCTCGTCCTCGTGCTCGCCGCGGGCTTCGCGGCGGGCTGGATCGACGCCGTCGTGGGCGGGGGCGGGCTCCTGCAGCTGCCGGCCCTGCTGCTCGTGCCCGGGCTGAGCCCGATCCAGGCGTTGGCCACCAACAAGCTCGGCTCGGTGTTCGGCACGGCGACGTCGGCGCTCACCTACCGGCGGCGCCTGCGGCAGGACCTGTCCACCGCACTGCCGATGGCCGCCGTCGCCTTCGCGGCGGCCCTGGGCGGGGCCGTGGTCGCTGCGCATCTGCCGGCCGGCGTGATCCGGCCCGTGATCCTGGTGGCGCTGATCGCCGTCGCCGTGTTCACGGCCGTGCGCCCGGGCCTCGGGCAGGTCGCCGGCGTGGGACCGCGGCGGAGCACCGCGCTGGCCCGGGCCGTGGCGCTCGGCGCGGCGGTGGGCTTCTACGACGGCGTCCTCGGCCCCGGCACGGGCACGTTCCTCATCCTGGGGCTGGTCCTGCTGCTCAAGTTCGACTTCCTGCACGCCTCGGCACAGGCGAAGGTGGTCAACCTCGCGACCAACCTCGGCGCCCTCGCGTACTTCGTGCCCTCGGGGCACGCGGTGCTGGGCCTGGGGCTGCTGCTCGGCGCGGCCAACCTCGTGGGCGGCTACGTGGGGGCCCGCATGGCGATCGCCCGCGGCACCGGCTTCATCCGCGTGGTGTACCTCATGGTGGTGACCGCGCTCATCGTCAAGGTCGGCGCGGACACCCTCGCCCCGCTGCTGCGCTGACCCCGCCCCGTCCGACCCGGTCGGGAGCACTCGGCCCCGCCGTGGGCCGCCGGTAGGCTCGGCCCCGGATCCCGACCCCGGCCCCCGCCCGCGTGGCGCGGCGGCCCCGACCCGACGAGTGAGGCACCCCATGGACAGCACCGACCGCCGCGACGACCTCGCCGAGCTGCGCATCCGCGTCGAGGAGGCACTGGCGGCCGACGACGTGGTGGTGGAGCAGGTGCGCGCCACGGGCACCGCCGAGCACCGCACCGTCGAGGTGGTCCTCGACCGCGCCTCGGGCACCCGGGGTCTGAGCCTGGACGACGTCGCCCGCCTCTCCGGCCGGGTCTCCGCCGCCCTCGACGCCCTGGGCGACCACGTGCCCGGCGTCGGCGCGGGGGAGTACCTGCTGGAGGTCACCACCGCGGGCGTGGACCGCCCGCTCACCGAGCCCCGCCACTTCGCCCGCAACGTCGGCCGTCTCGTCGAGGTCTCGGTCGACGACGCCGCGCCTGTGACCGCCCGCCTGAAGGGCGTGACGGACGACGACGTCGAGCTGGCCGTGGTGCGCCCGCCCGCGAAGAAGGGCATGAGGGCCAAGGAGCTGCCCACCGAGCGGGTCGCCCTCGACCGCCTCGGTCCGGCGATCGTGCAGGTAGAGTGGAGCCCCGCTCAGCAGGCCGGCGACGCCGACGCCGCCGCGGGCGAGGACACGGCCGAGCACACGGAGGCATGAGTTGGACATCGACATGAGCGCGCTGCGCATGCTGGAGGCGGAGCGGGAGATCCCGATGGACCGCCTCATCCCCACCATCGAGCAGGCCCTGCTCATGGCGTACCACCGCACCCCGGGGGCCCTGAAGCGCGCCCGCGTGGAGATCGACCGCGCGACCGGCCACGTCACCGTGTGGGCCACGGAGCTGGACGAGGACGACACGCCCATCGGCGAGTTCGACGACACCCCGAACGGCTTCGGCCGGGTGGCCGCCTCCACGGCGCGCCAGGTGATGATCCAGCGCATGCGCGAGGAGGACGACGACAAGGTCCTCGGCGAGTTCAAGGACAAGGAGGGCGAGCTCGTCTCCGGCGTCATCCAGCAGGGCCTGAACCGCCACATGGTCCAGGTGAACCTCGGCACCCTCGAGGCCGTCCTCCCGCCGCCCGAGCAGGTGCCCGGCGAGGACTACGCCCACGGCCGCCGGATCCGCGCCTACGTGGTCTCCGCGACGCGCGGCGCCAAGGGCCCGTCCGTCACGGTGTCCCGCTCGCACCCCGGCCTCGTGCGCAAGCTCTTCGAGCTCGAGGTCCCGGAGATCGCGGACGGCTCGGTCGAGATCACGGCGCTGGCCCGCGAGGCCGGCCACCGCACCAAGATGGCCGTGCGCGCCACCCGCCCCGGGGTGAACGCCAAGGGCGCCTCCATCGGGGAGATGGGCAGCCGCGTACGCGCCGTCATGACGGAGCTCAACGACGAGAAGATCGACATCGTCGACCACGTGGACGACCCCGCCGCGATGATCGCCAACGCCCTCTCGCCCGCCACGACCGTCTCGGTGGAGATCCTCGACGCGGACCAGCACTCGGCCCGCGCCGTGGTGCCGGAGTACCAGCTGTCCCTGGCCATCGGCAAGGAGGGCCAGAACGCCCGCCTCGCGGCCAAGCTCACGGGCTGGCGGATCGACATCGTCGGCGACGGGGTCACCACCTCCGCCCCGGGACGCTGACCGTCCCCGGGAACAGATCCGGGCCCGGACGCGCTAGGATGGATGAGGTCCTTTCTCGATCCGACGCCCGTGAGGGGTGAACGCATGACGTCTCGGACGGTCGTGCGCACCTGCATCGGATGCCGATCGAGGGCGGACCAGCAAGAGCTGGTGCGCGTCGCCCTGGACTCCTCGACGGAACCCCCATCCGTCGTCTGGGACCCGGAACGACGCCGTCCCGGCCGGGGTGCGTGGCTGCACCCCGGCGAGGACTGCCTCCACCTCGCCCTGCGCCGCCGCGCGTTCGGGCGGGCCTTCCGGTCCGCCGTCGACGCCGACGCGCTGGTCCGCACCGCGGAGGCACCGGCTGACAGACCGACAGATGAAGGCGGGTCAGAGATCTGATGCGTACCCGATGAGCACTGAAGCATGAGTGCCCAGCGATGAACTTCACCCCCTGCTATCAGGCAGGCCGTGGTGCGCGTGCCCTGGTGGTGCGCGCGACGGCCTGGAGCAACGTCAACGGTCCCAGGACGCGCTGAGACGGACAGCCCGAGCGGCTCCGTTCCGGCCCGTGGGGCCAGAACAGGAGAACCGTGGCCAAGGTCCGCGTCCATGAGCTCGCCAAGGAGCTCGGCATCACCTCGAAGGAGGCCTTGAGCACGCTCAAGGACCTCGGCGAGTTCGTCAGCTCGGCTTCGTCCACCATCGAGCCCCCGGTGGTCAAGAAGCTGCGCAACGCCTACCCGGGCGCCGGCAAGTCCGCCGCCAAGCCCGGTTCCACGCCCGCCGCCCCGGGCCGTTCCGCCGCGCCGAAGCCGGCGGCCGCCCCGTCGCCGCGCGCCGCGGCCCCCACGTCGAATGCCGGCGAGTTCGACTTCCTGCACGCCTCG
>NZ_JXSP01000012.1:0-315 GCF_000946635.1 Micrococcus sp. MS-ASIII-49 | reverse complement strand
AAGGCCCCGCAGCCGCCGGCCACGCCGGGGTCGGCCGCGCCGAAGCCGGGCGCCGCCGCGCCCAAGCCGGGTGCCTCCGCGCCCAAGCCGGGCGCCCCGCGTCCCGGCAACAACCCGTTCAGCCCCAAGGGCGGCTCCGCCGGGCCTCGCCCGGGCGCCCGCCCGGGCGGCCGTGGCGGTGCTCCGCGTCCGGGCAACAACCCGTTCGCCCCCTCGCAGGGCATGCGCTCCGGTCGTGAGGACCGCGCGCCTCGTCCGGGCGGCCCCCGTCCGCCGGCCGGTGCCGGCGGTCCCCGTCCGGGCGGTCCGCGCCCG
>NZ_JXSP01000011.1:0-18203 GCF_000946635.1 Micrococcus sp. MS-ASIII-49 | reverse complement strand
CCGCGCCCGGCCGCGGGCGCCGGCGGTCCCCGCCCCGGTGGGCCGCGTCCGAACCCGGGCATGATGCCCAAGCAGATCACCCCGGCCCCGCAGCCGGCCCGCGGCCGTGGCCGTCCGGGCGGCGGCCCCGGTGGCGGTCCGGGTCGTCCCGGCGGCCCGGGCGGCCGTGGCGGTCGCGGCAACGCCCAGGGCGCCTTCGGGCGCGGCGGCGGCCCGCGCAAGGGACGCAAGTCGAAGCGCGCGAAGCGCCAGGAGTTCGAGCAGCAGCACACGCGTGAGATCGGCGGCGTCAAGGTCCCCAAGGGTGACGGCACCACCGTTCTGCGCCTGCGCCGCGGCGCGTCCCTGGCCGACTTCGCCGAGAAGATCCGCGCCGACGTCGCCGACCTGGTGAAGGTGCTCTTCACCCTCGGCGAGATGGCCTCGGCCAACCAGTCCCTCGACGAGGAGACCTTCCAGCTGCTCGGCGACGAGCTGGGCTACAAGGTCCAGATCGTGTCCCCGGAGGACGAGGACAAGGAGCTGCTGGAGGCCTTCGACATCGACCTCGAGGCCGAGGAGGCCAACGAGGACGAGGCCGACCTCGAGCCGCGCCCCGCGGTCGTCACCGTCATGGGCCACGTGGACCACGGCAAGACGCGTCTGCTGGACGCCATCCGCTCCTCGAACGTCATCGAGGGCGAGGCCGGCGGCATCACCCAGCACATCGGCGCCTACCAGGTGCCCGTGGAGCACGAGGGCGAGCAGCGTCGCCTCACCTTCATCGACACCCCGGGTCACGAGGCGTTCACCGCCATGCGTGCCCGCGGTGCGAAGGTCACCGACATCGCCGTGCTGGTGGTGGCGGCCGACGACGGCGTCATGCCGCAGACCGTCGAGGCGCTCAACCACGCCCAGTCGGCCGGCGTGCCGATCGTGGTGGCGGTCAACAAGATCGACAAGGACACCGCCGCCCCGGACAAGATCCGCGGTCAGCTCACCGAGTACGGCCTCGTGCCCGAGGAGTACGGCGGCGACACGATGTTCGTGGACGTCTCCGCGCGCAGCAACATCAACATCGACCAGCTGCTCGAGGCGATCCTGCTCACCGCGGACGCCGCCCTCGAGCTCACGGCGAACCCGCACAAGGCCGCCCGCGGCGTGGCCATCGAGGCCAACCTCGACAAGGGCCGCGGCGCCGTCGTCACCGTGCTGGTGCAGACCGGCACGCTGCGCGTGGGCGACACCATGGTGGTGGGCTCCGCCCACGGCCGTGTGCGCGCCATGTTCGACGAGAACGGCAACGCCGTGGAGGCGGCCGATCCGTCGCGTCCCGTCCAGGTGCTCGGCCTGTCCACGGTGCCGCGTGCCGGCGACTCGTTCCTCGTCACCGACGACGAGCGCACCGCCCGCCAGATCGCGGAGAAGCGCGAGGCCGCGGACCGCAACGCCCAGCTGGCCAAGCGCCGCAAGCGCATCACCCTGGAGGACTTCGACCAGGCCGTGGCCGAGGGCAAGCTGGACACGCTCAACCTCATCATCAAGGGCGACGCGTCCGGTGCCGTCGAGGCGCTCGAGGACTCGCTGCTCAAGATCGAGGTCGGCGAGGACGAGGTGCAGCTGCGCGTCATCCACCGCGGCGTCGGCGCCATCACGCAGAACGACGTGAACCTGGCGACCGTGGACAACGCCATCATCATCGGCTTCAACGTGCGCCCCGCCGAGCGGGTCGCCGACCTGGCCGACCGCGAGGGTGTGGACATGCGCTTCTACAGCGTGATCTACGACGCGATCGACGACATCGAGAACGCGCTCAAGGGCATGCTGAAGCCGGAGTACGAGGAGGTCGAGCTCGGCTCGGCCGAGGTCCGCGAGGTGTTCCGCTCCTCCAAGTGGGGCAACATCGCCGGTTCGCTCGTGCGCTCGGGCCTCATCCGCCGCAACGCCCAGGCCCGCCTGGTGCGCGACGGCGTGGTGGTCTCCGAGCACCTCAAGATCGAGTCGCTGCGCCGCTTCAAGGACGACGCCACGGAGGTCCGCGAGGGCTACGAGTGCGGCATCGGCCTGGGCAGCTTCAACGACATCAAGGAGGGCGACGTGATCGAGACCTTCGAGATGCAGGAGAAGCCGCGCGTCTGACGGCCGGGGCGGGGGCCCGCACGGGCCCCCGCCTTCCGCGTCCCACCCTCTGAACCATCACCACCGGAAGGAACCGCACCATGGCCGATCCGGCACGCGCCGGCCGCCTGGCCCAGCGCATCAAGGTCCTCGTGGCCGAGGCGCTGCGCCGCGGCGTCAAGGACGATCGCGTGGAGCCCGTCACCGTGACGGAGGTCCGCGTGACCAACGACCTGCAGCACGCCACCGTCTACTACACCGTCCTGGGCGACGAGGCCACGGTGGCCGCCGCCCACGAGGGCATCCAGGACAACCGCGGCATCCTGCGCCGCGAGGTGGGCCGCGGGCTCACCATCCGCCTGGTGCCCACGCTCGAGTTCGTGGCGGACACCGTCCCCGAGGCGGCCGCACACCTGGAGGACGTCCTCCGCGCGGCCAAGGAGCGGGACGCCGAGCTGGCGAAGGAGCGCGAGGGCGCGTCGTACGCCGGTGACGCGGACCCGTACCGCACCGCGGAGCCGGACGCCGACGCCGACGACGCCCCGCGCGCCTGAGGCCCGCGGCACGGTGAGCGCACGCAGCACCGGGGGACAGGCCCCCGACGCGCCGGGAACGGAGGCGTCGGGGGTCGTCCTCGTGGACAAGCCGCAGGGGTGGACCTCGCACGACGTCGTCGGGCGGGTCCGCCGGCTGGCGGGCACCCGCAAGGTGGGCCACGCCGGCACCCTGGATCCCATGGCCACGGGCCTGCTCGTGGTCGGCGTCAACAAGGCCACGCGCCTGCTGACCGCCATCACGGGCACGGACAAGACGTACACGGCCACGATCCGGCTCGGGCAGTCGACCGTCACGGACGACGCGGAGGGCGAGGTCGTGCAGACCCGGCTGGCCAACGCCGTCACGCCCGAGCGCGTGGCCGAGCAGGTCGCCGCCCTCACGGGCGAGATCCTGCAGGCGCCCTCGGCCGTCTCCGCCGTCAAGGTGGCGGGCCGGCGCGCCTACGATCGCGTCCGCGCGGGAGAGGACGTCACCCTCGACGCCCGCCCCGTCACCGTGCACGAGTTCACGGTGCACGAGCTGCGCCGGCTCGACGGCGGCCGGCTGGTCGACCTCGACGTCACCGTGCGCTGCTCCTCCGGGACCTACATCCGGGCGCTCGCCCGCGACCTGGGCGAGGCCCTCGAGACCGGCGGTCACCTGACGGCGCTGCGCCGCACCGCCGTCGGCCCGTTCGACGTGGCCGACGCGCTCTCGCTCGAGGCCCTCGCGGAGCGGTTCGCGATGACCGAGCTCTCCGAGGCCGCCGCCGGGCTCTTCCCGGTGCGCGAGCTGACGGAGCACGAGGCCCACGAGCTCGCCTTCGGGCGGGTCGTGGCGCCCACCGGCACGGGTGAGACGCTCGTCGCCGGGCGCGCGCCGGACGGCCGCGTCATCGCCCTCGTCTCCGACGTGCGCCGCCGCGGCGCCGACGTCGCCAAGCCCCAGCTCGTGTTCGCCCCGGCCGAGGGGCCGGGACAGGGAAGGACCGCATGATCCTCGACGCCTGGTTCTGGACGGGACTGGTGATCGGTGCCGTCTCGTTCGTCGTCTGCGTGGTGATGACGGCGATCCGCCGCCACCCCGCGGACGCCTCGATCCTCTCGGTGGCCGCCGTCGAGCTGTTCACGCTCGTCTATGCGGCGGCCGCCGCCGTCCGCCAGCTCGGCGGGGACACCCTGAACGGCCCCGGCTGGGAGTTCTGGGGCTACATCCTCACCGCCCTGATCGTGCCGGTGATCGCCGTGGGCTGGGCCGTCACGGACAAGACCCGGTGGTCCAACCTCGTGCTGGCCGTGGTCGGGCCCACGATCGCCGTGATGCTGCACCGCATGCAGGTCATCTGGTTCGGGCAGTGGTGAGGAGGATGGACATGGCACCCAGCGACGGCGCCCCCGCGCGCAACCAGGGTCTCGGCCGGATCATCGTCATGGTCTACGCGGTGTTCGCCCTCTCGGCGAGCGCGCGCAGCCTCTTCCAGATCCTCACGCAGTTCGACGCCGCCCCCGTGGCGTACACGCTCTCCGCGGTCGCGGCGGTCGTGTACATCGTGGCGACGTTCGCGCTCGCCCGCTCCGGCGCGCGCGCCTGGGCCGTGGCGCTGGGCGCCGTGCTCGTGGAGCTGGCCGGCGTGGTGGGCGTGGGCCTGTGGACCGTCCTGGATCCGGGGATGTTCGCCCACGACACCGTGTGGTCCCGGTTCGGCGCGGGCTACGGCTACGTGCCGCTCGTGCTGCCGGTGGTCGGCCTGATCTGGCTGCTGACGCACCGCCCCGCCCGCCCGGCCGAGGCGGGGGCGCTCTGATGCGGGTCTGGAACAGCCTGGACGAGGTCCCCACGGACCTGCCGCGCACCGTGGTCACCCTGGGCAACTTCGACGGCGTGCACCGCGGCCACCGGGAGGTGCTGCGCCGGGTCGTCGAGCTGGCGCGGGCCCGCGACGCCCTGGCCGTGGCCGTGACCTTCACCCCGCACCCGCGCGCCGTGCACCATCCCGAGGTGCCCCACGTGGACATCATCAGCCCCGAGCAGCGGGTCGTCCTCCTGGACGAGGCGGGTCTGGACGCGGTGCTCCTGCAGCGCTACACCCTCGAGTTCGCGGACCAGTCCCCGGAGGAGTTCGTCCGCGGCATGCTCGTGCACGGGCTGCACGCCGCCGTCGTGGTCGTGGGGCACGACGTGCGCTTCGGCCGGGGCAACACCGGCGACGTCGCGGAGATGGTGCGCCTGGGGGCCCGCTACGGCTTCGAGGTCGAGGCCGTCGAGGAGTTCCCCGCCGAGCACGGGGCCGAGCCGGAGCGCCGCTGCTCCTCGACCTGGGTGCGGGAGGCCCTGGCCGCGGGCGACGTCGCCCAGGCCGCGGCCGTGCTCGGCCGGCACCACGTGCTCGCCGGCGAGGTGGTGCACGGGTTCGCGCGCGGCCGCGAGCTCGGCTTCCCCACGGCGAACCTCGAGACGGATGTGCAGGGCATGATCCCGGCCGACGGCGTCTACGCCGGCTGGGTGCACGACGCGCACGGCGGGGTGTGGCCGGCCGCGATCTCCATCGGCTCGAACCCCACGTTCGAGGACGTCTCCCGCGTGGTGGAGGCACACGTGATCGACCGCCACGACGAGCGGGTGGAGGACTTCGACCTGTACGGCCAGCACATCGAGGTGGAGTTCGTGGCCCGGCTGCGCGGGATGGTCGCCTACGAGGGCGTCGAGAAGCTCGTGGCGCAGATCACGCAGGACGTGGACGAGGCCCGGGCGATCCTGGCCACGACCCCCTCCGACCGGTGAGCGCCCCGGAGCCGGGCGCTCCCCCCGCTGTGCCGAACCTGCCGGGGCGCCCGGCCCGGGCCCGTCGGGCCGGGCCCAACCCCTTCGAGACCGGCGGGGAGCACTACGACGCCGTCCGCCCCTCCTACCCGGCCGCCGCGGTGGACCGCGTCCTGGCGGGCACCGCCGACGGCGCGGACGTGGTGGAGCTCGGGGCCGGGACGGGACTGTTCACCCGGCTGCTCGCGGCCCGCCCGGCGGACCGGGTGCGGACGGTGACGGCCCTCGAGCCGTCGGCGTCGATGCGCGCCGTCCTGGAACGCGAGGTCGCGGCCGGCACGGGCGGGCGGGTGCGCGCCGTGCCGGGCACGGGCGAGGCCACGGGCCTGCCGGCGGCGAGCGCCGACGTCGTGGTGGCGGCCCAGGCATGGCACTGGATGGACCCGGCCGCGGCGAGCGCGGAGGCCGCACGGGTGCTGCGCCCGGGCGGGCGCCTGGCCGCGGTGTGGAACCAGCTCGACACGGCGGTGCCGTGGGTGCACCGTCTCACCCGGATCATGCACGCCGGGGACGTGCACGCCGCCCGGCCGGAGCAGCGCCGGTTCGCCGCCCCGTTCGGGGCGGAGGAGCACGCGCGCTGGGCGTGGACGCAGCCCATGACCGCGGCGGGGCTGCACGGGCTCATGGCCTCGCGCTCGTACTGGCTACGCGCGGACGAGCGGATCCGGTCCCGGATGACGGCCAACCTCGACTGGTACCTGCACGAGCACCTGGGCCATGCGGCGGACGCGGTCCTGCAGGTGCCCTACGTGACGGTGGCCTGGTGGGCGGCGCCGGTCAGGGGCGGGCGCCCACGGTGACCGGGACCGTCCGGGCGATCCCGGCCCGCCGCGCCTGCCAGAGCAGCAGCGCCGTGGCCACCGCGACCACCGCCACCGAGAGCAGCGTGGCCGCCGGGGAGCCGGCGGTCTCCGCGCCCACGTAGCTGTCCTCGACGGTGCCCACGAGCGTGCCGACGGCGATGATCACCACGTTGTTGACCACGTGGAGGGCGACGGCGGCCTCGAGCCCGCCCGTGCGCCACGTGAGCAGGACGGCGGCGACGGCGAACGCGGCGAGGTCCAGCAGGATCCACGGGTCGAGCGAGCCGTGGGCGAGCGAGAAGGTCGCCGCCGAGAGCACCGCGGTGACCGCGGCGGCCACGACCGGCCGGCGGATCCACGTGCCGACGGCCAGCAGCAGCCACCCGCGGAACAGGTACTCCTCGCCCGCGGCCTGGAACGGGGTGAGCACGAACGCCATGACGAGCAGCCAGACCCAGTCCTGCGCGCGCGGGGCCGTGGGGGCGCCGTCGAGGGCCCACGCGCCCAGCACGTAGGCGAGGAACAGCGGCGTCAGCACGACGACGCAGCGCGCCAGCCAGCGCCAGCGCACGCGGCCCTCGACCGAGTGGACGAAGCGGGCGGCGACGGGGTGGCCCAGCGCCACGGCCAGCAGCGCGACCCCGATCAGCGCGGCGAGCAGGAGGTTGTTCAGCAGCACCATGGGCGCGGAGTACAGGTCGAGGTCGGTCACGTCCGTCGGGTCGGCCGCGCCGAGCAGCGCGGGCCCGGACGTGGCGATCAGGGCGAGAGCGCCCAGCACGCCCCCCAGCACGAGGAGGCCCACCAGGCCGGCCAGCACGAGGCCGAAGGACGCGAGCGGGTTCCACCATCGGGCCCGCGGCGTGCGCAGCAGCGCGGGGTAGCCGTGGCCGATCAGCGGCAGATCCAGGGGCGGCGCGGGCGGCCGGAGGGGGAACGACGACGGGGCCGGGGAGTGGGGGACCGGTGGGGTGCTCACCGGGCCAGGGTAGGCGATGCGGTAGACTCGACCCTCGGCCTCCCTGCAGTCCGCGGTGGGGTGGGCCCCGCGTCGTCCGCCCCGGCGGGGCGCGGCCCGTGTTCGCGGTACCGAAGTGAAGGAGGCCCACCATGGCCCTGGATCCCGCTGTCAAGCAGCAGATCATCAAGGAGTACGCCACCCACGAGGGCGACACCGGTTCCCCCGAGGTGCAGATCGCGGTCCTGTCCCGCCGCATCAAGGACCTGACCGAGCACCTCAAGGAGCACAAGCACGACCACCACACCCGTCGCGGCCTGATGGCCCTGGTGGGTCGCCGTCGTCGCATGCTCGGCTACCTGCAGAAGGTCGACATCGAGCGCTACCGTGCGCTGATCGAGCGCCTCGGCCTGCGCAAGTGACCTGAGGAGGCGGCGCCGGAGCCCGCGGGGACCCGCGAGCGCCGGCGCCGCCTTTCGTCTGCCCCCGGACGCACGTAGTGTGTCCCGGGGGGAGACCGCCGCAGCCTGCGGCACTCCGGCGCGCCATGGCGCGCATCCCCGCATCATCGACACACCCGACGGTTCCGCGCCCATCGCCCGCGGTCCTCGACAGTGGCTCCCGGACCCCGCCGCACGGCGGGACGCCGAGGGCCTCGATCGAAGACCAGGGGGACAGGGACGCCTGCGGCGCCGTCCACCTGAAAGGAGGCCCTCATGGAGGGTCCTGAGATCACCTTCGCCGAGGCCGTCATCGACAACGGCTCGTACGGCAAGCGCACCGTCCGCTTCGAGACCGGGCGCCTCGCCCAGCAGGCCGCCGGCGCCGCCATGGTCTACATCGACGAGGAGACGTCGATGCTGTCCGCCACCACCGTCGGCAAGTCGCCCCGCGAGGGCTTCGACTTCTTCCCGCTGACCGTGGACGTCGAGGAGCGCATGTACGCCGCGGGCCGCATCCCCGGCTCGTTCTTCCGCCGCGAGGGCCGCCCGTCCACGGACGCGATCCTCACCTGCCGCCTGATCGACCGCCCGCTGCGCCCGGCGTTCGTCAAGGGCATCCGCAACGAGGTCCAGGTCGTCGTGACCGTCACCTCGATCGCCCCGGACGAGATCTACGACACGGTGGCCATCAACGCCGCCTCCCTGTCCACGCAGCTGTCCGGCCTGCCGTTCTCCGGTCCCATCGGCGGCGTGCGCATGGCCCTCATGGACGACGGCTCCGGCACGCGCCAGTGGGTCGCGTTCCCGAAGCACTCCCAGCTCGAGGGCGCCGTGTTCAACATGGCCGTGGCCGGCCGTGTGGTGGGCGACGACGTCGCCATCATGATGGTCGAGGCCGAGGCGACCCCGGACTCCTGGACCCTGGTCAAGGAGCGCGGCGCGCAGGCGCCCACCGAGGAGATCGTGGCCGAGGGCCTCGAGGCCGCCAAGCCCTTCATCCGCGCCCTGTGCGAGGCCCAGGCCGACCTGGTCAAGCGCGCCGGCAAGGACCCGGTGGACGTCCCCGTGTTCCAGGACTACCAGGACGACGCCTACGCCGCCGTCGAGAAGCTCGCCACGGACCGCCTGACCGAGATCTTCTCCATCGGCGACAAGCAGGAGCGCGAGTCGGCCTCGGACGCCTACCTGCTCGAGGTGCTCGAGGAGCTCGCCGGCGAGGGCAAGGACTTCGCCGAGCGCAAGGGCGAGATCGCCAAGGCCTACGGCTCCCTCACCAAGCAGATCGTGCGCCGCCGCATCCTCACCGACCAGGTGCGCATCGACGGCCGCGGCCTGACGGACATCCGCAAGCTGACCGCGGAGGTGGAGGTCCTGCCCCGCGTGCACGGCTCCGCCATCTTCGAGCGCGGCGAGACCCAGATCATGGGCGTCACCACGCTGAACATGCTCAAGATGGAGCAGCAGATCGACTCGTTGGCGCCGGAGACGGCCAAGCGGTACATGCACCACTACAACTTCCCGCCGTACTCCACCGGCGAGACCGGCCGCGTGGGCTCCCCGAAGCGCCGCGAGATCGGCCACGGCGCCCTCGCCGAGCGCGCCCTCGTGCCCGTGCTGCCGGCCCGCGAGGAGTTCCCCTACGCGATCCGCCAGGTCTCCGAGGCCCTCGGCTCCAACGGCTCGACGTCGATGGGCTCCGTCTGCGCCTCCACCCTGTCCCTGCTGAACGCGGGCGTGCCGCTGCGTGCGCCCGTGGCCGGCATCGCCATGGGCCTGGTCTCCGCCGAGGTGGACGGCCAGACCCAGTACGCGGCCCTGACCGACATCCTCGGCGCCGAGGACGCGTTCGGCGACATGGACTTCAAGGTGGCCGGCACCGCGGAGTTCGTCACCGCGATCCAGCTGGACACCAAGCTGGACGGCATCCCGGCCTCCGTGCTGGCCGCCGCCCTGACGCAGGCCCGCGAGGCGCGCCTGCACATCCTGTCCGTGCTGAACGCCGCCATCGACGCCCCGGACGAGATGGCCCCCACCGCCCCGCGGATCATCTCCGTGCGCATCCCGGTGGACAAGATCGGCGCGGTCATCGGCCCCAAGGGCGCCATGATCAACCAGATCCAGGACGACACGGGCGCGGACATCACCATCGAGGACGACGGCACCGTGCTGATCGGCGCCACCGACGGCGCCTCGGCCGAGGCCGCGCGCTCCGCGGTGAACGCGATCGCCAACCCGCAGGTCCCCGAGGTCGGTGAGCGCTACCTCGGCACCGTGGTGAAGCTGACCACGTTCGGCGGGTTCGTCTCGCTCACCCCGGGCAAGGACGGCCTGTTGCACATCTCCGAGCTGCGAAAGCTCAACGAGGGCAAGCGCGTGGACGACGTCGAGGACGTGCTCGGCGTGGGCCAGAAGGTCCAGGTCGAGATCACCAAGATCGACGACCGCGGCAAGCTGTCCCTCTCCCCGGTGGTGGCGGAGTCCGACGCCCTGGCCGAGACCGCGGACGCGATCGAGTCCTCGCAGATCGAGGCCTGATCCGCCCCGCCCGGCCCGGTGACCACGACGGCGCCGCACCCTCCCCGCGAGTGGTGCGGCGCCGTCGTCGCGCATGGGCGAGAATGGCCGTCATGAGTGTTCACCGTGAGATCCCCCTGGACTTCGACGGCGTGCTGGCGGACGAGGGCAACGGTTCCGTGGTGCGCCGCTCCGTGCTGCCCGGCGGCGTCCGCGTGCTCACCGAGGCCATGCCGGACCAGCGCTCGGTGACCATCGGCTACTGGGTGGCCGTCGGGTCCCGTGACGAGTCGCCCGAGGGCTACGGCGCCACGCACTTCCTCGAGCACCTGCTCTTCAAGGGCACTCCCACGCGCACCGCGATGGACATCGCGGCCGCCTTCGACCGCGTGGGCGGGGAGTCCAACGCCGGCACGGCCAAGGAGTCCACCGTCTACCACGCCCGCGTGCTGGACGAGGACCTGCCGATGGCCGTGGAGGTCCTCACGGACATGCTCACCTCCTCCCTGATCGACCCGGACGAGCTCGAGACCGAGCGCGGCGTGATCCTCGAGGAGCTCGCCATGGACGCGGACGACCCCGTGGACGTGGCCCACGAGAAGCTCGCCGAGGTCATGCTGGACGGCCACCCCCTCGGCCGGCCGATCGGCGGCACGCCCGAGACGATCCGGGCCGTCACCCGCGACCATGTGGTGGGGCACTACACGCACTGGTACCGCCCGGACGAGCTCGTCGTCACCGCCGCCGGCCACCTCGACCACGACGAGGTCTGCCGCCTCGTCCTCGCCGCCCTGCGCGCCTCGGGCTGGGAGCTCACCCAGGGGGCCCTGCCCGCCCCGCGTCGTGCCGTGGACACCGCCGGGGCCGCGGCCTCGCGGGTGCGGACCGGCACGCACACCGTCACCAAGGCGGTCGAGCAGGCCAACGTCCTCGTCGGCGGCCGCTCGCTGTCCACCACGGACCCGGACCGCTTCGCCCTGGGCGTCATGCAGTCCGTCCTGGGCGGGGGCATGTCCTCGCGGCTGTTCCAGGAGATCCGCGAGCGCCGCGGCCTGGCCTACAACACCTACTCGTTCTCCGCCGGGTACTCCGACGCCGGCTACTGGGGCCTGTACGCGGGCTGCCAGCCGGACCGGGTGGACGAGGTGGCCGCGCTGATGGAGGCCGAGCTGGACCGGATGGCCGAGGCCGACGTCACCGGGGAGGAGCTCGCGCGCGCCCACGGGCAGATCTGCGGCGGCACCGTGCTGGGCATGGAGTCCACGGGCGCCCGCATGTCCCGGCTGGGACGGGCCGAGCTGGTCACGGGGGAGTACGTGGACCTGGCGGCCTCCCTCGCCCGGGTCCGCGAGGTCGACGCCGGCCAGGTCCGGGCCGTGGCCGCGCGCCTGGCCGCGGGGGACCGGGCGCGCGTCGTCGTCGCCCCGGCCTGACCTCGGCCACGGCCGCCGGGGCGGGCCGCGTAGGCTGGAGGCCATGACCGAGACCCGCACCCCCTCCGCCGTGTCCCCTCCCGACGACGTCCCGCGCGTCGCGATCCTGGGCGCCCGTGGCCGCATGGGCCGCCACGCGGTGCCCGCGGTGCGAGCGGCCGAGGGGCTGGAGCTCGTGGCCGAGCTCGGCTCGCAGGACCGCCTGGACGCGGTGCTCGACGCCGGCGCCACCCACGTCCTGGACCTCACGGTCCCGGACGCCTCGCCCGAGAACGTGGCCTTCGCCGTGGAGCACGGGCTGCACACGGTCGTCGGCACGTCGGGCTGGGTGCCCGAGCGCCGCGAGCGCCTCGAGGCGCAGCTGGCTGAGCACCCGGGGGTGGGCGTGCTGATCGCCCCGAACTTCTCGGTCGGCTCGGTGCTGGCCTCGGCGTTCGCCGCGCAGGCGGCGCGGTACTTCGAGTCCGTCGAGCTCGTCGAGCTGCACCACCCGGACAAGGTGGATGCCCCGTCGGGCACGGCCGTGCGGACCGCCGAGCTCATCGGCGCGGCCCGGGACGCGGCCGGCGTGCCCGTCTCCCCGGACGCCACCGAGCACGACCCGGACGGCGCGCGCGGCGCCGTCGTCCACGGCGTGCACGTGCACGCGGTGCGCCTGCGCGGCCTGGAGGCGCACCAGGAGGTGCTGCTGGGCGGGCCGGGCGAGCAGCTCGTGGTCCGGCACGACGCGTTCGACCGCGGGGCCTACATGCCCGGCGTCGTCCTCGGCCTGCGGACCGTGGCCTCCCGCCCGGGTCTGACCTATGGACTGGACGGATACCTGGACCTTGGCTGAGCCCTCCCGCACCCCCGACGACGGCGCCGTGGGCCCGCCCGCGCCCGCCGTCCGTGCCCGCCGCTCGACCGTGATGAGCAAGGTGTGGGTCGGCTTCGTGTGCCTGCTCGTGCTGCTGTTCGCCGGGTTCGCCCTCAACGCGTCCGTCGCGCTGGTGCGCGCCCCGCAGCCACTGGCCAAGGCGATCGGCGCGGGCGTCATCCTCGTGGTGCTGGTGACCGTGGCCGTCCTGGCCCGCGAGGTGTGGTTCGGGCGCCAGACCGAACGCCTGGCCGACCAGCTCGAGGCCGAGGGCGGGCTGCCGGAGGACGACCTGCCGCGCTCGCCCGGCGGCCGGATCGACCGGGAGGCCGCCGACGCCCAGTTCGAGCTGTACCGCGTGGAGGCCGAGGCCGCACCGCGCGACTGGCGCGCCCGCTACCGCCTCGCCCTGGCCTACGACGCCTCGGGCGACCGCCGCCGCGCCCGCGAGGCGGCCCGGGAGGCCGTCCGCCTGCACCGCGCCGGCTGACGCGGCCCACGCGTCGCTCAGCGCCCTCCGACGGCCCGTTCCCCACCCGTCCGGGAGAGCCGGGCCATCACGGCTTCGAGCGGACCCCGTCGGCCGCTGAGCTCGGCGGCCAGCCCGGCCGCGAGGCTCAGCACGACGAGGGCGGTGAGCAGCGCCCCGTCGGCCGGATCGAGTCCGGTCGCGTCCACGAGCGCGAGCACCACGAGGTGCCCCACGTAGAGCGTGAGCGGGATGCGCCCCGCACCCACGAGCGGGCGCAGCGCGGCGTGCCCGACCAGCGGCCGGGCCAGCAGGCAGGCGCCCAGCACGGCGCAGGCCCAGCCCGCCGCAAGCACGGCGGCCACCACGGACCCGGAGTGCGGGGTCGGCAGGGCGAGCCACAGCGGATCCGGGATCAGCAGCGCGAGCCGCGGCTCGCCCGTGCGCAGCGTGAGCGCCGTCTCGACCGGGTCCGTGCCGATCGCCGCGGCGACCCGCCCGACCGTGCCCGGGGCCCGCAGCACCGCCGCACCGACGACGCCGGCCGCCGCCCACGCCGTGGCCCCGCCGCCGAGGATCCCGGCGGCCACGCGGCGACGGTCCAGCGGCAGCCGCCCCAGGGCCAGCCCCAGCACGAGGAACGCGCCCCAGGACAGGACGGGGTAGTAGCCCGTGACCGTGAGATCGGCCAGCAGCAGCCCGGGACGCAGCAGGTCCGCGGGGCCGGGGGAGAGCCAGAGCCGCCCGCCCACGAAGAACTCCTGACGCCCCACGGCGGCCTGCGCGGCCGCGACCACCGCGAACACCAGCACCGGCCCGAGCACGAGCCACGCCCCCGCGATCAGGCCCAGGGCGCGGGCGCGCAGGCCCAGCAGGGGCAGCGCGAGCAGGAAGAGCAGGGCGTAGTGGCACAGGATCACGGCCACGGGGACCCCGAGCGTCCCGCACGCGAGCCCGAGCACGAACAGCAGACCCGCGCGGCGGGCGATCCGGCGGCGCAGCGCCGCGCGCCGGATCCCCGTGGCCGGCGTCGCGCCCCCCGTGGACAGGGCCAGCCCGACCCCGGCCAACAGGACGAACAGCACCGAGGCGCGGCCGGCGAACCACAGGAACGCCGGGTGGGGTGCTCCGTCCGCCGTCACCGGGTCGACGACGTGGACGGTGATCATGCCGAGCAGGGCGATCCCGCGGGCCGCGTCGACGCCGGGCAGTCGGCGACGCGCGGGCCGGTCCGGGCGGACGGCGGCGGGGGGCGGGGCGGGACGCAGGGCGGGCTCCTCTCGGGTCGCCGCGCGTCGCGGAGGGGCCACGGACGGCGCGGGCCCCCAGTCTCGCAGGTAGGGTGGGGCCCATGAGTGCCGTCCGTTCCGCCGTCATCCCCTCCGAGCTGCTCTTCGGCACGGTCGTGCCCGCCATGGTCACCCCCATGACGGACGAGGGCGCCGTGGACCTCGAGGCGGCCGCCGCGCTGGCCGAGCACCTGGTGGACCGCGGGGCCGACGGCCTCGTGGTCACCGGCACCACCGGCGAGACCTCCACGCTCACGGACGACGAGAACGTGGCGATGTTCCGCACCGTCGTCGAGGCCGTGGGGGACCGCGCCAGGGTCGTGGCCGGCACCGGCACCAACGACACGGCGCACACCCTCGAGCTGTCGCGCCGCGCGGCCGAGACGGGCGTGGACGGGCTGCTGCTCGTCACCCCGTACTACAACAAGCCCAACCAGGCCGGCATCCGCGCGCACTTCGAGACCGTGGCCGACGGGGTGGACCTGCCGATCATGCTCTACGACATCCCGGGCCGCTCCGTGATGCCGATCGAGCCCGAGACGGTCATCGCGCTCGCGCAGCATCCCAACATCCGTGCGCTCAAGGACGCGAAGGGGGACCTGCAGTCCACCACCACCGTCCTGGCGCACACGGACCTCGACCTCTACTCCGGCGACGACGGCGCGACCCTGCCGCTCATGGCGCTCGGCGCCGTGGGGGTCGTCTCGGTGGCCGCGCACGCGGCCCCCGAGCTGTACCGCCAGCTCGTGGACGCCGTCCACGCCGGCGACCTGGCCGGTGCCCGTGATCACCACTTCGCGCTGGACCCCGTCCAGCGCGGCATCATGACCCATGTCCAGGGCGCGGTGGCCGCGAAGGCCGTCCTCGCCGCCCAGGGCGTCATCCCGTCCGCAGCCGTGCGGCTGCCCCTCGTCCAGGCCACGCCGGACGAGCTCTCCGTCATCCGAGCCGACCTCGCGGAGGCCGGCATCACCTTCTAGAAGGGACCCGTTCCATGACCGCAGGCACCCGCCTGTCCACCCCGCCCAAGCTCAAGCGGGGCACCTGCCGCATCGTCCAGCTGGGCGGCCTCGAGGAGGTCGGCCGCAACATGGTCACCTTCGAGATCGACGGCAAGATCCTCATCGTCGACTGCGGCGTCCTCTTCCCCGAGGAGCACCAGCCCGGCGTCGACCTCATCCTGCCGGACTTCGACTACATCCGGGACCGCGTGGACGACGTCGTCGGCATCGTCCTGACCCACGGCCACGAGGACCACATCGGCGCCGTGCCGTACCTGCTGCGCCTGCGTGACGACATCCCCGTGATCGGCTCCAAGCTGACGCTCGCCCTGATCGAGGCCAAGCTCGAGGAGCACCGGATCAAGCCGCGCACCCGCGTGGTCAAGGAAGACGACATCGTCGAGTTCGGCCCGTTCGAGTGCGAGTTCGTGGCCGTGAACCACTCGATCCCGGACGCGCTCGCCGTCGCCATCCACACGGACGCCGGCACCATCCTGCACACCGGCGACTTCAAGATGGACCAGCTGCCGCTCGACGGCCGCATCACGGACCTGCGCGCCTTCGCCCGTCTCGGCGAGGAGGGCGTGGACCTGTTCATGACCGACTCCACGAACGCCGAGGTCCCGGGGTTCACCACCACGGAGGCGGAGATCGGCCCCACCCTCGAGCGCTACTTCGCCACGGCGAAGCGCCGCATCGTGGTGGCCTCGTTCTCCTCCCACGTGCACCGCGTGCAGCAGGTCCTCGACGCCGCCCACAAGCACGGTCGCAAGGTGGCCTTCGGCGGGCGCTCCATGATCCGCAACATGACCATCGCGGCGAAGCTCGGCTACCTCAACGTGCCGAACGGGATCCTCGTGGACATCCGCAAGGTGGACAAGTACCGCGACGACGAGATCGTGCTGATGGTCACCGGCTCCCAGGGCGAGCCGATGGCGGCCCTGTCCCGGATGGCCAACGGCGACCACCAGGTGCAGCTGGAGGAGGGCGACCTCGTCGTGCTGGCCTCCTCGCTGATCCCGGGCAACGAGAACTCCGTGTTCCGCGTGATCAACGGGCTCATGAAGCTCGGCGCGACCGTGGTGCACAAGGGCATGGCCAAGGTGCACGTCTCCGGCCACGCCTCCGAGGGCGAGCTGCTGTACTGCTACAACATCGTCGAGCCCGAGTTCGTGATGCCGGTGCACGGCGAGACCCGCCACCTGATCGCCAACGGCCGGATCGCGGAGAAGACCGGCGTGCCGGCCGAGAACGTCATCCTGGCCGGCAACGGCACGGTGGTGGACATGACCGACGGCCTCGTGAAGGTCGTCGGCGAGGTGGAGTGCGGCTACGTGTACGTGGACGGCTCCTCCGTGGGCGAGATCTCCGACTCCGACCTCAAGGACCGCCGTGTCCTGGGCGAGGAGGGCTTCCTCTCGATCATCACCGTGGTCAACCGGCAGACCGGCGCGATCGTGTCCGGCCCGGACGTCCACGCCCGCGGCATCGCCGAGGACGAGAAGGTGTTCGAGGAGATCAAGCCGAAGATCGTCCGGGCGCTCGAGGAGGCCGTGCAGTCCAGCAAGGACCACACCGCCCACCAGCTCCAGCAGGTGGTCCGCCGGACCGTCGGCACGTGGGTCAACCGCAAGCTGCGCCGCCGCCCGATGATCATCCCGGTGGTCCTGGAGGCCTGACCCCTCCGGGTCGCCATGCCTGCCGTGTCCGCGGTTCGCGGTAGTTTGGTGGGCATGGCGACCCGTACTTCCCCCACGCGTTCGTCCTCCTCCTCCGCCACGTCCCGCTCCGGCTCCGCCGGACGCCGAGGCTCCGGACGGAAGGGGTCGACCGCGACCGTCCCCGAGGCCGACCGGCCCGCCGCGCCCCTGCGCGCCCTGCACACCCTGTGGATGGGGCTGGCCACGCCGGTCGGCGCCGGCTTCCGCAAGCTCGGCCCGGACGTGCGCATCGACCGCGAGGAACGCCGTGACGGCACCGGCCTGCTCCTGCTGCTGCTCGCCGCGCTGATCGCGGCCGTGGAGTGGTGGGGCCTGCGCGGCACCGCCGTCGGCCGCGTGGTGCACGGGGTGGTGGGCGGCACCGTCGGGTGGTTCGCCCTCCTGGTGCCGATCGCCCTGCTCGTCGTGGCCGTGCGCTGCTTCCGCCACGCCACGGACCATCGCGCCAACGGGCGCATCATCATCGGCCTGCTCACGGCGACCGTCGCCGGCTCCGGCATCGCCCACCTCGTGGGCGGTGTGCCCTCGGCCGCCGAGGCCTTCGAGGACATGCTCGGCGCCGGGGGCATGGTCGGCTACCTGGCGACGGCGCCGCTGGCCTCCCTGCTGACACCCGTGCCCGTCTGGGCCCTCATGATCCTGCTGGCCTTCTTCTCGGTGCTCGTGCTCACCGCGACGCCCGTCGGTGCGATCCCGCAGCGGATCGCGGGAGGCTACGACTGGCTCACGGGCCAGGACCCCGAGGGCGCCTCCGAGCAGCGGGCCGCCCGCCGCGACGAGCGGCGCCGGGCCCGTGAGGTGCGCCGCGAGGCCGAGGACCTCGCCACCCCGCTCTCCGTGGACGCGGAGACCGGGCGCACCCACCCGGGCCACGACCAGTCCTACCTGGACGGACCGGCCGCCGGCTCCCACGCCGCCGGGGCCTCCCGCCCCGGCCTGTTCGCGCGCCTGTTCGGCGGGCGCCGGGCACGCGAGGATCAGGCCGCCGACGCCGCCCCGGAGCGCACCGCCAGCACCGCCTACGACTCCCCGGTGATCCACGAGGCCGAGGCCGGCTCCCACGCCGCCCCCGAGGCCGAGACCACCCGGGTCCTGCCCCGACCCGCCCCGCGGCGGGCCGCTCGCGGGGAGCAGGGCGTGTTCGACGCCGAGCAGGCCGCCGCGAACGCGCGGGACGCGGGCCGGGACGCCTCGGACGACTTCGACCCGTGGGTGGACGAGGACGACGCGCCCGAGGACGCGGACGCCGAGCCGCAGCCGCC
>NZ_JXSP01000010.1:0-38139 GCF_000946635.1 Micrococcus sp. MS-ASIII-49 | reverse complement strand
GGACGGGGCCGCGGAGCCGCAGCCGCCCGCCGGAGTGCGCCGACCCACGGCCGCGGACCGTGCCCTCGAGCAGGTCCGCGAACACGCCCGCGCCCAGCGCGAGGCCGCCGCCCCGGCCGCCGCAGCCCCGGAGGAGGACGCGGGGGAGGACACCCCGTTCGCCCTGGACGACGCCCCAGGTCAGGGCTCCGGGGCCGCCGTGCCGTCGTCGTCCTCCGCCGTGCCCGCCAGCACCCCCGCGCCGGTGCCGCCGGTGACCGCCGAGCCGGCCCGCGGCACCCAGTCCGAGCTGGGCGGGGACGTGTCCTACACGCTGCCGCAGTCGGCCCTGCTCCCGGCCGGGCCCCAGCCGAAGGAGCGCTCCGAGGCCAACGACCGGGTCGTCGCCGCGCTGACCACCACGTTCACCGAGTTCAAGGTGGACGCCCAGGTCACCGGGTTCTCCCGCGGGCCGACGGTGACGCGCTACGAGGTCGAGGTCGCCCCCGGCACCAAGGTGGAGAAGGTGACGGCGCTGGAGAAGAACATCGCGTACGCGGTGGCCTCCTCGGACGTCCGGATCCTCAGCCCCATCCCGGGCAAGCGCGCGATCGGCATCGAGATCCCCAACACGGACAAGGAGGTCGTGGCCCTCGGCGACGTCCTGCGCTCGCAGGCCGCCCAGCGCACCGACCACCCGATGGTGATGGGCGTCGGCAAGGACGTGGAGGGCGGCTACGTGGTGGCCAACCTGGCGAAGATGCCCCACATGCTCGTGGCGGGCGCCACCGGCGCCGGCAAGTCCTCGTTCGTGAACTCGATGATCACCTCGATCCTCATGCGCTCCACCCCGGACGAGGTGCGCATGGTGATGGTGGACCCCAAGCGCGTCGAGCTCACCGCGTACGAGGGAGTGCCCCACCTGGTCACCCCGATCATCACGAGCCCGAAGAAGGCGGCCGAGGCGCTGCAGTGGGTCGTCAAGGAGATGGACACCCGCTACGACGACCTCGCGGCGTTCGGCTACAAGCACGTGGACGACTTCAACAAGGCCGTCCGGGCCGGCCAGGTGAAGCTGCCGCCGGACTCCAAGCGCGTGCTGCGCCCATACCCGTACCTGTTGGTCATCGTGGATGAGCTCGCGGACCTGATGATGGTCGCCCCGCGCGACGTCGAGGACGCGATCGTGCGCATCACCCAGCTGGCCCGTGCGGCCGGCATCCACCTTGTTCTCGCCACGCAGCGGCCGTCCGTGGACGTGGTCACGGGCCTGATCAAGGCCAACGTGCCCTCCCGCATGGCGTTCGCGACGTCGTCGGTCACGGACTCCCGCGTGGTCCTGGACCAGCCCGGCGCGGAGAAGCTGCTCGGCCAGGGCGACGCCCTGTTCCTGCCGATGGGCAAGTCCAAGCCCATGCGCGTGCAGGGGGCGTGGGTCAACGAGTCCGAGATCCACGCCGTCGTGGAGCACGTGAAGTCGCAGATGCAGGTCCAGTACCGCGCGGACGTGATCCCCGAGAAGACCGAGAAGGTCATCGACGAGGACATCGGCGACGACCTGGACCTGCTCCTGCAGGCCGTCGAACTCGTGGTCACCACGCAGTTCGGCTCCACGTCCATGCTGCAGCGTAAGCTGCGGGTGGGCTTCGCGAAGGCCGGCCGCCTCATGGACCTCATGGAGTCCCGCGGCGTCGTGGGCCCCTCCGAGGGCTCCAAGGCCCGCGACGTGCTGGTCAAGCCCGACGACCTCGCGGACGTGCTCGCCACCATCTCCGGAGACACCCCGCCCTCGGCCACCTCCGGCGACGGCGACGCCTCGGCGTCGGCCGGTCCGCGCGACCTGGTGCAGGAGGACCTGGACTCGCGCCCGGCCGCCGTGGACTGGAACGACGAGGACGATGATGAGGGATCGGAGGACGCGTGGCAGCTGACGGGCAGATGAGCGCGGCTGGCGGGGCGCAGCGCGTGTCCGCCTGGAACCTGCCGAACATCCTGACCTCGGTGCGCATCCTGATGGTGCCCTTCTTCGCCTGGGCGCTGTGGGTCGGCGGGCCGTGGGGCGGCGACTCGCTCGTCGCCCGGTGGCTCGCGCTGGCGCTGTTCGCGGCGGCCATGTACACCGACAAGCTCGACGGGGACATCGCCCGCGCCCGCGGGTTGATCACCGACTTCGGCAAGATCGCGGACCCCATCGCGGACAAGCTGCTCACGGGCACGGCCCTCGTGCTGTTCTCCCTGCTGGGGGAGCTGTGGTGGTGGGTGACCATCGTGATCCTGGTGCGCGAATGGGGCATCACCCTGATGCGCTTCGTGGTGATCCGCTACGGCGTGATGCCGGCCGGCCGCGGCGGCAAGCTCAAGACCGTGCTGCAGACCGTGGGCATCGGCCTGCTGCTCCTGCCCTTGGCCCCGGTCGTGGGCGGCTGGTGGCCGTGGGCCGGCTGGGTGGTCATCGGGGCCGCCACCGTGCTGACGGTGCTGACCGGTCTGGAGTACGTCAAGGACGCGTGGGTCCTGCGGCGGGACGCCCTCGCCGCCCAGCGGGGGGCCTGAGGCGATGACCATGGCAGGCGCCCAGGACGTGGTGCACGCGCTCGCGCACGCGGGCCGCACGGTGGCGACGGGGGAGTCCCTCACCGCCGGCCTGCTGGCCGCGCGCCTGGCCGACGTCCCCGGGGCGTCGGCCGTGCTGCACGGTGGCGTGGTGGCCTACCAGAACGCCGTGAAGACCGGCCTGCTGGGTGTGCCCGAGGACCTGCTCACGCGGGTCGGGGCGGTGGACGCGGACGTGGCCCGACGGATGGCCCTCGGCGCCCGCGCGGCCCTGGGCGCCGACGTCGGCGTGGCCACCACGGGCGTCGCCGGGCCCGAGCCCCACCAGGGCCGGCCGGTGGGCACCGTGTGGCTCGGCCTGGCCGTGCCCGACGCGGACGCGAACGCGTTGGACGTGCTCGGCGGCGAGCGCGACGGCGCAGCCACCGCAATCCTCCTCCGGCTCGACGGCGGCCGGGCTGCGATCCGGGAGGCCACCGTCGCCGCGGCGCTGCAGGCCCTGACGCGCCTGCTCGCCGGCCGCGGCCACTGAGGCGGCACGGAGGCGCCGACCGACCCGCCTCGGCGCCCCGTTCCTGGTGCCGGCCCGCCCCGCCGCGTAGGTTCGGCGCGATGGAGACCGCATCGCCTCCCACCCCGCCCGAGCATGCGCCGCAGGACGGCGACGACGCCCCGACCCCCCGCGTCATCGGCCTCGTGGCCGACCCGGGCACCCCGTGGGCGCTCGTGCGCCGCATCGCCGGGGACGTCGAGGACCGGCTCGACGAACGCCTGCGGCAGACCGGCGGCTGGCGGGTCGAGACCCGGCAGGAGTCGCTGCCGGTCGGTGCGACCGGGGGCATGGTCCTGGAGGAGCCGGTCCGCTCACTCGCGGACGGGCAGGGATGGGACACGGTGGTCGCCGTCGTCGACCTGCCCCGGTTCGACGACCGGCGCGGCGTGGTGGCGGACGTCGTGCCGCAGCTGCGGGTCGGTGTCGTGTGCGTCCCGGCGCTGGGGGTCATCACTCCGGCCCGCCGGCTGCGGGAGACGGTGCTGCGGATCGTCGAGCACATCGACACCGCCCCGCACGTGGACCCGCCGGACGGGGAGCTGGACGTGCAGTCCTCGGACGAGTCCGGCGAGGTGGAGGAGGACGGCGGCCCGTCCCCGGCGGACGAGCCCCCCGAGCCCGACACTGACGCGCTGCGGGGCATCGCCCCGCTGGTCGACGTCGACGCGGACGTGACCACGACCACCCGGATGGGCGGCGGGTCCCGGCGCACGTCCACGGTGTACGTGAAGGGCTGGGCGGGCACGCTGCGTCTGCTGGCCGGGATGGTGATGGCCAACCGGCCGCTGCTCATGCCGCGGGACATGACGTTCACGATCGCCTCGGCCAGCGCGGCCGGTGCCTACGGCGTGTTCTTCGGCTCCATCTGGGTGCTCTCCAGCGTGATGTCCCCGGTGCGGCTCGCGGCGGTCAGCGTGCTGTCCGTGGTGCTGCTGGTGGCGTGGCTGGTCACCACGAACGGCCTGTGGACGCACGGTGCGACCCACCGGCACAGCTCGCGGCTGGACAACCTCTCCACCGTGCTCACCGTCGGTCTGGCCTGCACCGTGGTCTACGTCCTGCTCTTCGTCACGCTGCTGCTGGTCGCGCTCATGATCATCCCCGTGGAGTATCTGGAGGAGGAGCTCGACCAGCCCGGCGGCGTGCGCGACTACGTGCGGCTCGTGTGGCTCGCGGCGTCGATGGGCACGATGGCCGGGGCCGTCGGCTCGAGCCTGGACGACTCCGACCGCATCCGGAACGCCACGTACTCCCTGCGGGAACGACATCGGCGCTCGGAGCGGCACGAGGGCGACGGGGCCGCCGAGGGCCCGACGGCGGAGGAGACCATGTCTCGGGAATGAACGCGACCCCGCCCGACGTTGAATGTAACGAGTCAAGAAGAGTGCCCCGGCGGGATCAGGCCCGCGGCCCGGCGCCCTTCAGGAAAAGTCCAGGAGCAGGCGATAGACATGATGCGACATCCCGTCCATTCCCACGGAATCACGCGCTGGGTCGATGACCAGCCCCGTCCCCGCGCGGCCGCCCCCGACATCAAGGAGCGCAGCATGCCCCTCCTCCGCCACGAGATCGGCGACGTCCTGCGCGACGTCCGGCAGCTCCAGGGCCGCACCCTGCGCGAGGTCTCGCACGACGCCCGTGTCTCGCTCGGCTACCTGTCGGAGGTGGAGCGCGGCCAGAAGGAGGCCTCCTCCGAGCTGCTGGCCTCGATCTGCCAGGCGCTGGACATCCCGCTGTCCTACCTGCTGCGGGAGGTCTCGGACCGGCTCGTGGAGCAGGAGGGCATGGTCGTCCCGGACACCCTGCCGGACGACCTCACGGACCCCAGCCTGGGCTCGCTGGCCGGCCGCTGACCCCGCCACACCCACGGCGCGGGCGCCCCGTCTCGGGGCGCCCGCGCCGTCTGCGTCCCCGTCCCTGACCCCGCGACCGACCACAGAGAGGACCGCCCGTGCGCGAGAGCGAGTTCCGCCGGCTGATGGACGAGGAGTTCGGCCCCGCCCGGGCCGGCCTCGTGGCCGACTCCCTGCACCTGCCCGGCCTGGACACCACCGCGACGGCGGCGCTCGCCGCCGGCGTGGACCCGCGGCGGGTCTGGCTGGCGGTCTGCGACCTGCATGAGATCCCGCAGGAGCGGCGTCTCGGTCGGGACGTGCCGCCGAAACGCTGACGCCGCGACGCGCTGGCGGGGCACTGCCCCTGTTCGAACACGTGTTCGAAGAATGCGGTAGAGTCCTGCACAGCAGTGCGACGGGGTGATCTCGTGCACAGGCGGGGCCGGCCACGCTTATCGTGTCCGCCGCCCCCCGTAGATTCACGGACATGACCGAGGCGGGCGCTCCAGCGTCCGCGGCAGCACCACCAGAGCTAGGGGTGAAGGATGAGCAAGGTGACGGATCGCGAGAAGGCCCTCGAGGCCGCTCTCGCCCAGATCGACAAGCAGTTCGGCAAGGGTTCCGTCATGCGGCTGGGGGACCAGACCCAGGCACCCGTCGAGGTCATCCCCACGGGCTCGGTGGCCATGGACGTGGCCCTGGGCATCGGCGGCCTGCCGCGCGGCCGCGTGGTGGAGATCTACGGCCCGGAGTCCTCGGGCAAGACCACCCTGGCCCTGCACGCGGTGGCCAACGCGCAGCGCAACGGCGGCATCGCGGCCTTCATCGACGCGGAGCACGCCCTGGACCCGGTCTACGCCCGCCAGCTCGGGGTGGACACGGACGCCCTGCTGGTCAGCCAGCCGGACACCGGCGAGCAGGCCCTGGAGATCATGGACATGCTCGTCTCCTCGGGCACCCTGGACATCGTCGTCATCGACTCCGTGGCCGCGCTGACCCCGCGCGCCGAGATCGAGGGCGAGATGGGCGACTCCCACGTCGGCCTGCAGGCCCGCCTCATGTCCCAGGCGCTGCGCAAGGTGACCGGCCGCCTGCACCAGACCAAGACCACGGCCATCTTCATCAACCAGCTGCGCGAGAAGATCGGCGTGTTCTTCGGCTCCCCGGAGACCACCACGGGCGGCAAGGCGCTCAAGTTCTATGCGTCCGTGCGCATCGACGTCCGCCGCATCGAGACCCTCAAGGAGGCCGGCAACCCCGTCGGCAACCGCACCCGCGTGAAGATCGTCAAGAACAAGATGGCCCCGCCCTTCAAGCAGGCCGAGTTCGACATCCTCTACGGGGTCGGCATCTCCCGCGAGGGCGGCCTGATCGACATGGGTGTCGAGGAGGGCATCGTCAAGAAGTCCGGCGCGTGGTTCACCTATGACGGGGACCAGCTCGGGCAGGGCAAGGAGAACGCCCGTCGCTTCCTCAAGGACAACCCGGACCTCGCCAACGAGATCGAGGAGCGCATCCTCACGAAGCTCGGCATCGGCGTGGCCCCGGAGGCCGAGGACGACGAGGCCCCGGCCCTGACCGCGGTTCCGGGGGACACCGCGGCCGGATGACCCGATCGCGCCGGAACGTCGGAGGCGGGGCCGCCCACCGGTCGGAGACGACCGGCCGGAGCGGCTCCGCTCCCGGTGCGTCCGCGTTCGACGACGCCCGGGACTCGGACGTGGGCCGGATGTGGCTCGATCTGGCCGGCGCACCGGAGCCGACGTCGTCCGACGCGGACGCCACGGAGGCCGCGCGGAACGCCGTGCCCGCGCACGATGCCGGGACCCCCGCGGGGGACGTCCCGGATCCCGCCCCCGGCGTGGCACCGGATCTCGGGGCCCTGCTGACTCGCGCGAGCGACCTGCCCAGCCCCGCGCCCGGCGCCGGGCCCCGGACGTTGCCCTGGTCCGGGCGCGAGGACACCCGGGAGGACACCGAGCGCCGGGGCCGGAAGCGGGCCACCACCACGCCCTCGCGGCGTGGCCGCCCGCGCGACGAGGGCCGCCCGGCCGTGGATCCCCGCCCCGCCGTCGAGACCGACCGCCCCCGACGTCGCCCCGGCCCGGCGCCCCTGCCCACCGCACCGCGTGAGCGCGAGGAGGCCGCACGCGAGGTCGTCCTGCGCCAGCTCGCCCTGGGCCCCCGCTCCCGCGGCCAGCTCGAACGCAAGCTCGCCGAGCGCCAGGCCGAGCCCGAGCTGATCGAGCGCGTCCTCGACCGCTTCGAGGAGGTGCGCCTCGTGGATGACGCCGCCTTCGCCGAGGTCTGGGTCCGCAGCCGTCACCGAAGCAAGGGCCTGGCGCGCCGTGCCCTCGGGCACGAGCTCCAGCAGAAGGGCGTGGACCGGGAGATCGCCGCCGAGGCGCTGGAGGCCATCGACGGCGAGGACGAACGGGCCGCCGCCCTCGACCTCGTGCGCCGACGGCTGCGGGGCCGCACCGTCCCCGGCGGTGCCTCGCCGGAGGCCCGGGCTGAGCGGGACAAGGTGACCCGCCGCCTCGTCGGCATGCTGGGACGCAAGGGCTACGGCGGCGGCCTCGCGTTCGCCGTCGTGAAGGAGGTCCTCGCCGAGCACGAGGAGTGAGCGGATCCGGGCCGCGCCCGGAGTTCCTAGAATGGTGCGGTGACTCTGACGGACCCCACCCCCCGCACCACCCCGCTCGCGCAGGACGGCGCCGCCGCGCGCCCGCACGAGGGTCTGACCTATGAGGTCCGCACCTTCGGCTGCCAGATGAACGTGCACGACTCCGAGCGCATCTCCGGCCTGCTCGAGTCCACCGGCTACGCCCCGGTCGCCGAGGACGCCCAGGCCGACCTCGTGGTCTTCAACACGTGCGCGGTCCGCGAGAACGCGGACAACCGCCTGTACGGCAACCTCGGCAACCTGCGCGCGGTGAAGGACGCGCACCCGGGCATGCAGATCGCCGTCGGCGGGTGCCTCGCCCAGAAGGACCAGGCCGCCATCCAGCGCAGGGCCCCGTGGGTGGACGTCGTCTTCGGCACCCACAACATCGGCTCCCTGCCCGTGCTGCTGGAGCGCTCGCGCCACAACGCCGAGGCCGAGATCGAGATCCTCGAGTCGCTCGAGGTGTTCCCCTCCACCCTGCCCACCAAGCGGGACTCCACGCACTCCGGCTGGGTGTCCATCTCTGTGGGCTGCAACAACACGTGCACGTTCTGCATCGTCCCGTCGCTGCGCGGCAAGGAGAAGGACCGCCGCCCCGGGGAGATCCTCGCCGAGGTGCAGGCGCTCGTCGACGCCGGCGCCGTCGAGGTCACGCTGCTGGGCCAGAACGTGAACACCTACGGCGTCGAGTTCGGCGACCGCGGCGCGTTCGCCAAGCTGCTGCGCGCGTGCGGGGAGATCGAGGGCCTCGAACGCGTCCGCTTCACCAGCCCCCACCCGGCCGCGTTCACGGACGACGTCATCGACGCGATGGCCGAGACCCCCAACGTCATGCCGCAGCTGCACATGCCCCTGCAGTCGGGCTCGGACAAGGTGCTCAAGGACATGCGCCGCTCCTACCGGTCCGCGAAGTTCCTGCGGATTCTGGAGAAGGTGCGCGAGCGCATCCCGCACGCCGCCATCACCACGGACATCATCGTCGGCTTCCCCGGGGAGACCGAGGAGGACTTCGCCGAGACGATGCGGGTGGTCGAGGCCTCCCGCTTCTCCTCCGCGTTCACCTTCCAGTACTCCATCCGCCCGGGGACCCCCGCCGGGGAGATGGACCACCAGGTGCCCAAGGCCGTCGTCCAGGAGCGCTTCGAGCGCCTCGTGGCGCTGCAGGACCGGATCTCGGCCGAGGAGATGGCCACGCTCGTCGGCACCCGCCAGGAGCTGCTCGTCACCGCCGACTCCGGCTCCAAGGCCGCCGAGCGCGGCCGCCTGTCCGGGCGCGCACCCGACAACCGCCTCGTGCACTTCTCCGTGCCCGCCGGCGCCGAGACCCCCCGCCCCGGCGACTTCGTCACCGTGACGGTCACCGAGGCCCACCCGTTCTTCGCCGTCGCCGACCCGACCGCCCAGGACTACGTCCTGCGCCGCTCCCGGGCCGGCGACGCGTGGGACCGCGCCCAGGCCGAGTCGTGCGGCGCGCCCGCCCCCGGCACGGCGGGCGGCTCCGGGGCCACGAGCCTCGGCATGCCGACCCTGCGCCCGCGGTCCTGATGTCCGCCGCCGCGGCCCGGCCGCCCGTCGTCGCCGTCGTCGGGGCGACGGCGACGGGCAAGTCCGCCCTCGCCGTCGCCCTGGCGCACGCGCTGGACGGCGAGGTGGTCAACGGGGACGCCCTGCAGTTCTACCGGGGGATGGACGTGGGCACGGCGAAGGTCACCCCGGCTGAACGCGAGGGCGTCCCGCACCATCTGCTGGACGTGCTCGACGTCGGCCAGGAGGCCTCGGTGGCGGCCTTCCAGTCCGCGGCCCGCGACCTGTTCGACCAGATCCGCGCGCGGGGTCGGACCCCGATCCTCGTGGGCGGCTCCGGGCTGTACGTGCGGGCGGCGCTGGACGTGCTCGAGTTCCCGCCCACGGACCCGGCGCTGCGGGCCGAGCTGGAGGCGCGCGCGCAGCGGGAGGGCCTGGCCGGGCTGAGGGCCGAGCTGGCCTCCCTGGACCCGGTCTCGGCGGAGCGGCTGCAGGACGCCCGCCGCATCGTGCGCGCGCTGGAGGTGTGCCGGCTGACGGGCCGTCCGTTCTCCGCGTTCATGCCGGAGCGCACGTACGCCCCGGAGGTCGCCCCCGTGGTGCAGCTCGGCCTGCGCCTGGACCGGGCCGAGCTGCACCAGCGGATCGCGGCCCGGGTGGAGCGCATGCTGGCCGAGGGGCTGCTGGACGAGGTCCGCCGCCTCGACGTCCCCGGGCCGGACGGGCTGCGGCAGGGACCGACCGCGTCCCGCGCGATCGGCTACGCCCAGATGCTCGCCGTCCTCGACGGCGAGCTCACCGAGGCGGAGGCGGCCGACCAGACCGTCGTGGCCACGCGCCGGTTCGCCCGCCGCCAGGAGACCTGGTTCCGGGCCGACCCGCGCGTCGTCTGGCTCGACGCGCAGGACGAGGACGTCGTGGCGGAGGCGCTCGCCGTCGTCGCCGGGGACGCCACCTAGACTGGGCCCATGACCGAGCAGCCCGCGGC
Source organism: Micrococcus sp. MS-ASIII-49 (assembly GCF_000946635.1). Lineage (NCBI taxonomy): Bacteria > Bacillati > Actinomycetota > Actinomycetes > Micrococcales > Micrococcaceae > Micrococcus > Micrococcus sp. MS-ASIII-49. Next base: position 28,039 of record NZ_JXSP01000010.1, on the reverse strand, counting down.
GCCCGCCGCCCAGGACCCCCTCCACGCGAGCGCGCCGCGCGTGCCGTTCACGAAGGGCCATGGCACGGGCAACGACTTCGTGCTGATCGCCGACCCGGACGGCAACACGCAGCTCGACGCCCAGCGCGTCGCACGGCTGGCTGACCGGCACCGGGGGATCGGCGCCGACGGCGTCATCCGCGCCGTGCGCTCGGCACGCCTGCCGGAGGGTGAGGCGCTGCTCGCCGAGCACCCCGAGGCCGAGTGGTTCATGGACTACCGCAACGGCGACGGCTCGATCGCCGAGATGTGCGGCAACGGGGTGCGCGTCTTCGTGCACTTCCTGGTCGAGAAGGGCCTCGTGGACCTGGCCCCCGGCCGGGCGATCACCATCGGCACGCGCGCCGGCGTGAAGGCCGTGACCCGGCTCGAGCACGGCTACGCGATCGACATGGGCCCCTGGTCGTACCTCAACCCCGAGCTGGCGGAGGAGGCGGCGTCGGACTCGATGGTCCTCGCCCACGGCCTCACCGATCCGCGTCCGGCGCTGAGCGTCTCGATGGGCAACCCCCACACCGTGGTCCCGCTGGCCTCCTTCGCCGACCTGCAGGGCCTGGACCTGGGCCGCGCCCCCGAGGTGGACCCCGCCCCGCCGCACGGCACGAACGTCGAGTTCGTGGCCGCGCACGAGCCGCTCGTGCGCGAGGGCGTCGGCCGCGTGCGGATGCGCGTGCACGAGCGCGGGGTGGGCGAGACCCAGTCCTGCGGGACGGGTGCGTGCGCGGTGGCCGTGGCGATGCGCGCGTGGTCGGGCGACCAGGGCACCGACTCGTGGCTCGTCGAGGTGCCCGGCGGCGTGCTGGCCGTCGACGTCGTGCCGGGTCCGGAGGGGACCGAGCACGTGGTCCTCTCCGGCCCGGCCGAGCTGGTCTTCGACGGCGAACTCACCGCCTGACCGCTTTCGTTCGGGAAACAGCGGGCCACGGACCGCTGTCGTTCGGGAAACGGCGCCTCAGCGCGCCCGCGCCACCCGCAGGATCCGGAAGCCCTTGACGCTGTCCGCCCGCTCCGCGGTGAACCGGCTGGGCGCGCGCTCCTCGAGCATCCGGCCGATCCACGGCAGCAGCGAGTCCGCGCCGAGGTTCTTCTGCACCACCAGCCAGGCCTCGCCGCCGGGGGCCAGGCGCGGCAGCCACCGCTCCAGCAGGGCGTGCAGCGCCGGCTTGCCGATCCGGATGGGCGGGTTGGACCAGATGAGGTCGAACTCCGCGCCCTCGGGGACGTCCTCCGGCCGCAGTGCCACGAGATTGTCGAGACCCAGCGCCGCGGCGTTGTCGCGGGTCAGCTGCAGGGAGCGGTCGTTGACCTCGACGGCGGTCACCTCCGCCTCGGGCGACCGCAGCGCCAGCGTGAGGGCGATCGGTCCCCAGCCCGCGCCGACGTCGAGGAACCGGCCCCTCGCCGGCGGCGCGGGCACGGCCGAGAACAGGGCCGCGGTGCCCTTGTCCAGACCGTCCGGGGAGAAGATCCCGTTGGCCGTCTGGACCTCGACGTCGCGGCCGGCCAGGCGTGTCCGCACGGTGCGCCGCCGCTCGGGCGCGGAGGGGTCGGCGTCGAAGTAGTGGGATGCGGAGCTCACGGCGACCATGGTAGCCAGCGGGTCGTGGCGGCCCTCAGCCCGATGCCGGCCCGGCCAGGTCCGCGAGGATCGCGCGCACTGCGTCGCGCCCGGCGCGGTTGGCCCCGACCGTGGACTGGGAGGGCCCGTAGCCGAGCAGGAACAGGCGCGGCTCGTCCAGGGCGCGCCCGCCCGCCACGCGGATGCCGCCGGCGGGCGTGCGCAGCCGCAGCGGAGCGAGGTGCCGGATCGCCGGCCGGAAGCCGGTGGCCCAGAGGATCACGTCCGCCGGTTCGAACGAGCCGTCGGGCATCCGCACCCCGTCCGGCTCGACGGCCGTGAACATGGGGTGGCGCACCAGCACGCCTCGCGTCTCGGCCTCGCGTACCCAGGACGAGCGGTGCATCCCGGTCGCCCCGACCACGGAGCCCGGCGGCAGGCCCGCACGGGTCCGTTCGTCCACCCCGCGCACCGACTCGGCCAGGGCGCCGGGTGCGGCCGAGTCCTGCCACCGCGGTTCGCGGCGGGTCACCCACAGGGTGTCCGCGACCGTGGAGATCTCGGCCAGCAGCTGCGTCGCCGAGACGCCCATGCCCACGATCACCACCCGCTGCCCGGCGAACTCGTCCTTGGACACGTAGTCACGGGTGTGCAGCTGCCGGCCGCGGAACGAGCGCATCCCGGGCACCGAGGGCCACCGTGGGGACGTCCAGGTGCCGGTCGCGTTGACCACGAAGTCCGCCCGCCACGTGCCCGGCGCCCCGTCCGTGCGGACGAAGAACCCGCGCGCACGTCCCGGCTCGCCGATCCGCTCGACGCGCCTCACACGCACGGGCCGCCGGATCGGCAGGGCGAACCGTGCCTCGTAATCGGCGAAGTAGGCCGGCAGCAGGGTGTTGGCGTGCGCGGCCGGGTCGGCCGGCGGCACCGGGTCGCCGGGCAGCTCGTGGATGTGGTTGACGGTGGCCATCATGAGCGAGTCCCAGCGGTGCTGCCACGCGCCGCCCGGGGCGGTCTCCGCGTCGAGCACCACGAACGTGCCGGGGGCGTCGTCGGGGACGCCGGCGGCGCCGTCGTCGTTCGGACCCAGCCCCACGAAACCGCGGCGGCGCAGGTGGTAGGCGGCGGACAGCCCCGCCTGGCCCGCGCCGATCACGACGACGGTCGCCCGGCCCACCCGGCCGGGCTGCGGCGGGGCGGGGGAGGGGGACGCGGTCATGCCCGCAGGATACGTGTGCGTCGACGGCGGGCCGGGCGCCGGGGCCCCTGTCGCCCACACGCGCCGCCCGGTACACTCGACGCCCATGTGGATCTTCCTGCGCTGACGCCCCCGCGTCACTGCCCGCCCCCGCCCCCTCGCGCGCCCGCCTCGGATGAGGCCGTCGAGCGCGCCCCGGCACCTGATGGAGATCCCACCATGGACGATGTGGTCCGCCCCTGCACGCCCGCCGACGAGACTTCGTGGCTGCGGTGCCGCGTGCTCGCCTTCCTCCCGCGAACGGAGCCGCCGCGAGATCGTCGCAGCGCGGCGCCGACCCCTGCCCACACGGCCGTGCGCGTCACCCGTCACGTCCGCCCCCTGCGGACAGCCGCCTAACGCGTCCGCGCACCCCTTTACCCTGAGACCATCGGGCCACCCGACCGCGGCGGCCCAGAGGAGACCATGACTGAGAAGAACCAGCACACCCCCGGCCCCCAGGGCACCCACGGCTCCGAGGACGAGATCCAGGCCGTGATCGAGCGCATCCTGGCCGCCGATGACGCTCGCCGTGCCTCCGAGCGCGAGGCGACCGGGCGCGGCTCCGCGGTCAGCGTGGCCGCGGACGACGAGGGCGCCCCCGACGCCGGCACCCCGGACCGTTCCGGCGCGCTCGCGGGCCGCGCACTCGCCCTGAACGAGGGCGAGGACGGCCACACGGACGCCGACGGCGACCAGGACGAGCTCGCCGCGCGTCACTCGCTCAAGCGCGTGCAGGGCCTGTCCACCGAGCTCGAGGACATGACCGAGGTCGAGTACCGCCAGCTGCGCCTGGAGCGCGTGGTGCTGGCGGGCGTCTGGACCGAGGGCTCCGCGGAGGACGCGGAGAACTCCCTGAGGGAGCTCGCCGCGCTCGCCGAGACCGCGGGCTCGGAGGTGCTCGACGGCGTCATCCAGCGCCGTGCCACCCCGGACCCGGCCACGTTCCTCGGCAAGGGCAAGGCGCAGGAGCTCGCCGAGATCGTGGCGCTCTCCGGCGCGGACACCGTGGTGGTGGACTCCGAGCTCGCCCCGTCCCAGCGCCGTGCGCTGGAGGACGTGGTGCGGGTGAAGGTGATCGACCGGACCGCGCTGATCCTGGACATCTTCGCCCAGCACGCGAGCTCGCGTGAGGGCCGCGCCCAGGTCGAGCTCGCGCAGCTCGAGTACCTGCTGCCGCGCCTGCGCGGCTGGGGCGATTCCATGTCCCGGCAGGCCGGCGGCCGTGCCGCCGCCGGCGAGGGCATCGGCTCCCGCGGCCCCGGCGAGACCAAGATCGAGCTGGACCGCCGCCGCATCCGCACCCGCATGGCGAAGCTGCGCCGGGACATCGCCGGGATGAAGCCGGCACGCGAGGCCAAGCGCGCCAACCGTCGTCGCAACCGGGTGCCGTCCGTGGCGATCGCCGGCTACACCAACGCCGGCAAGTCGTCCCTGCTCAACCGCCTCACCCACGCCGGGGTGCTCGTGGAGAACGCCCTGTTCGCCACCCTGGACCCCACCGTGCGCAAGGCCATGACGCCGGACGGCATCGGCTACACCCTCTCGGACACGGTCGGCTTCGTGCGGAACCTGCCCACGCAGCTGGTCGAGGCGTTCCGCTCCACCCTCGAGGAGGTCGCGGACGCGGACGTCATCCTGCACGTCGTGGACGGCTCGCACCCGGACCCCGAGGGCCAGATCGCCGCGGTGCGCTCCGTGTTCGCGGAGGTGGACGCGCACCGGATCCCCGAGATCATCGTGCTGAACAAGGCGGACGCGGCGGACCCGGCCGTCGTCGCCCGGATCCGGTCCAAGGAGCCCCACGCCGTGGTGGTCTCCGCGCGCACCGGCGAGGGCATCGACGAGCTCGAGCGCGCCATCGCGGCCACCATCCCGCGGCCTGACGTGCGGCTCGAACTGCTGATCCCGTTCACCCGGGGTGAGCTGGTCTCCCGCCTCCACTCGGCGGACGCGGAGATCCTGGCCGAGGGCTACGAGGAGGGCGGCACCCGCCTGTCCGTGCTGGTCCGTGAGGACATCGCGTTGGACTTCGCCGAGTTCGTCGTGGAGGCGGACGCGTTGTGAGCGGCGGGGCGGAGGAAGTCGGGGCGGGCGGCGCGCAGCCCCGCACGGAGCGCGAGCGCGAGGCGCTGCGCCTGCTGGACGCCGCGGTGCAGGCCACCGGCGGCCAGCATCGCGCGGGCCAGCGGGAGATGGTGCTGCAGGTGGCGCGCGCCCTCGAGTCGCGCCGCCACCTGCTCGTGCAGGCCGGCACCGGCACCGGCAAGTCCCTCGCCTACCTCATCCCCGCGATCCAGCACGCGATGACGCAGGAGGACCCCGTCGTCGTCGCCACGGCCACGCTCGCGCTGCAGGCCCAGATCATGAAGCGGGACGCCCCTCGGCTGGTCGAGGCGCTCAAGGACGAGCTGCCTCGCGAGCCCGTCGTCGCCCTGGTCAAGGGCCGCTCCAACTACCTGTGCCGGCACAAGGTGGACGGCGGCTACCCCGGGGACGAGGGCGAGGAGGCCCTCTTCACGGTCGCCGACGACGGCGGGGTGATCGGCTCCGCCACGGACGGCGCCGCCGGGCCCTCCTCCCTGTTGGGCAAGGAGGTGATGTACCTGCGGGCGTGGGCGGACCAGACCGAGACCGGGGACCGCGACGACCTCGAGGTCCCCGTCACCGACCGCGCGTGGCGGCAGGTCTCCGTCTCCGCGGTCGACTGCCTCGGCGCGTCCCGCTGCCCCCAGGCCGAGGAGTGCTTCTCCGAGCGGGCCCGCGCGGACGCGGCGGACGCGGACGTCGTGGTCACCAACCACGCGATGCTCGCCATCAGCGCCTTCGAGGGGCTCGCGGTGCTGCCGGCGTACTCGGCCGTCGTCGTGGACGAGGCCCACGAGCTGCAGGACCGGGTGACCGGTGCGGTCACCGGGCAGCTGTCCGGGTCGATCGTGCACGGCGCCGCCACCTCGCTGCGCCGTCACACCACCGTGGCCGTGGAGGACCTGATCGAAGCCGGGGCGGCCCTGGACCGCGCGTTCACGGACACCCCGTCCGGCCTGATCGCCGCCGGCCCGGACGAGGTGCAGGAGCAGGCCCTCACCGGCGTCCTCACGGCCGCGCGCCAGTGCCTGTCCGACCTCGGCCAGGACAAGGACAAGGAGGCCGACGCCGACGGCGGACGGCAGATGGCGCGCTCGCGGATCCTCGAGGTCCTCGAGGTGGTGGAGCGCATGCTCGCCGCCAGGCCCGAGGCCGACTTCCCCGAGGTGCTGTGGGCCACCCGCCCCGGCCACTTCGAGCCCGGCGTGGGCTGGCAGCCGGGGGACGAGACCGACCCGCCCCAGCTCTACGTGGCCCCGCTCTCGGTGGCCGGCAAGCTGCGGGAGGGCCTGTTCGGCAAGGCGACGACGGTGCTCACCTCCGCCACGCTCACCGTGGGCTCGGGGGAGCGCCGGTTCGACTCGGTGGCCGGCGACGTGGGCCTGGCCGGTCCGGACGCCCCGAAGTTCGAGGCCCTCGACGTCGGCAGCCCCTTCGACTACCCGCGTCAGGGGGTGCTCTACGTGGCCCGGCACCTGCCCCGGCCCGGCAGGACGGCCTCGCCGGAGTCCCTGGATGAGCTCGAGGCGCTCCTGAGGGCGTCGCGGGGCGGGGCCCTCGGCCTGTTCTCCTCGCGCCGGGCGGCCGAGGACGCCGCCGCCGAGATGCGCCGTCGGCTCGGGCCGAAGACCACGATCCTGTGCCAGGGGGACGCGACCCTCTCCGCCCTCGTGCGCCAGTTCGCCGAGGAGCCGGACACGTCCCTGTTCGGCACCATGAGCCTGTGGCAGGGCGTGGACGTGCCGGGGAACTCGCTGCGGCTGGTGGTGATCGACCGCATCCCGTTCCCGCGGCCGGACGACCCGCTCTCCCAGGCCCGCACCCGGGACGTCGCCCGGCACGGCGGCAACGGGTTCATGCGGATCTCCGCCACGCACGCGGCCGTGCGCATGGCCCAGGGCGCCGGGCGCCTCGTGCGCTCCGTGACGGACCGCGGCGTGGTGGCCGTGCTGGACCCCCGCCTGGCCACCGAGCGGTACGGCGGCTACATCACGAGCGCCCTGCCGGACTTCTGGCGCACCACGGACGGCGACGTCGTCCGTGGGGTGCTGGCACGGCTCGCCTCGGGCGATTGAGCTCGCTCGGCCTCGGGCCGTCAGCCCGGCCCGGTCGGAGGGAGCGGGTCAGAGCGAACGCAGGACCGTGACGACCCGCCCCATCACGGTGGCGTGATCGCCGAGGATGGGCTCGTAGGCCGTGTTCTGGGGGAGGAGCCAGGTGTGCCCGTCGCGGCGGCGGAAGGTCTTCACGGTGGCCTCGTCGTCGAGCAGGGCCGCGACGATGTCGCCGTTCTCCGCCGTCTCCTGCCGGCGCACCACCACCCAGTCGCCGTCGCAGATCGCGGCGTCCACCATCGAGTCACCCGTGACACGCAGCATGAACAGCTCGCCCTCGCCCGTGAGGCGTCGCGGGATCGCCATGACGTCCTCGACATGCTGCTCGGCCAGGACGGGGCCGCCCGCCGCGATGCGGCCGACCCAGGGGACCGGCACGCTGTCCGCCTCGTCCGTGCCGGTGTGCCACGCGGGGATCGTGGAGACCTGCGACGACGGCGCAGCGGCGGGGGAGGCGGCCTCGCCCAGCGGGGTGCCGTCCACGTCGAGCAGCACCTCGAGGGCACGCGGGCGTCCGGGGTCGCGCCGGATGTAGCCGTGCCGCTCGAGACGGCCCAGCTGGTGCGTGACGGAGGAGAGCGAGGCCAGGCCCGCGGCGTCGCCGATCTCGCGCATGGAGGGCGGGTAGCCGTGGTCGGCGATCGCGTCCCGGATGGTCTGCACGATCCGCCGCTGGCGGTCGGTGAGCGGCGCGCGCGCCGCCGGCTGATCGTCGGTGGTGCTCATGGCTGCCGTCCGTTCTCCCGGGGTGATGGTGGCCGGACTCGTGTTCCGGCGTCCGGCTGCCGTCCGGACGCTTACCGTGTCCGCCCCCGCTGGTTGCCTGTGTCCTGGCGATCCCCGGGGGCGTTCCGGGGCGTCCGTGCATCGCTTCGAGCCTAGAGGAGAGCCGCCTCTCCTTCAAAGATATGTTCGATCTCGTCGTGGCGTGTCTCGAACACCTGTGCTAGAAAGGGATTCGAACGGATTCGAACAGATGTTCGATCGCCTGGAGGGCATCCGCCCCGGAGGAGGACACCATGACGCTCACCACCGCCCAGTTCGCCGGCTCGCCCGCGACGGCGCGGCCGCGTCCGGCCACCATCCGTCTGACCCGCCGCGGCCGCCTCGTGCTGCGGGGGATCCCCGTGATCGCCGCGGCCGTGGCCGCCACGCTGGCGGCCGCCTTCTTCCTGGGTGTGCTGCTGTCGCCCGCCGCGGTGTCCGCGGACACCGCGGGACCGGCCACCCAGTCCGTCACGGTCATGCCCGGGGACAGCCTGTGGACCATCGCCGCCACGGTGGCGCCGGAGGCGGACGTCTACGAGGTGATCGCCACGATCGACGAGCTCAACGGGCTCGAGGGCCGGGCCCCCGCGCCGGGCGAGGAGCTGTTCGTCCCGGCCATGCGGTGACGCACGGCGGGCCTCGCCCTCCACGGTTCCTAGACTGGCGGCCATGACCGACCTCAGCTCCCTGCCCCTGCGCGAGAACCTCCGCGGCCTGAGCCCCTACGGCGCCCCCCAGCTGGACGTGCCGTACATGCTCAACACCAACGAGAACACGCATCCGGTGCCGCAGGAGGTCGCCACCGCCATCGCCGAGCGGGTCGCGGCCGTCGCCGGGGGGCTGAACCGCTACCCGGACCGCGAGTTCACGGGGCTGCGACGTGCGCTCGCCGGCTACCTCGGCCACGGCCTCACGGCGGACCACGTGTGGGCCGGCAACGGCTCCAACGAGATCCTGCAGCAGATCCTCCAGGCCTTCGGCGGCCCCGGACGGACACTGCTGAGCTTCCTGCCCTCGTACTCCATGTACCCGCTGCTGGCCGGCGGCACGGACACCGTGTTCGTGGACGGCGGCCGCGCCGCGGACCACACCCTCAGCGCCGAGCACGCGGCGGCCATGGTGCGGGAGCACCGTCCGCACGTCGTCTTCCTGGCCTCCCCCAACAACCCGACGGGCACGGCCCTGGACCTGGCGACCATCGAGGCCGTGTACGCCGCGCAGGCGCAGAACGAGGCCGCCGGCGGGCCCGGCGCGATGGTCGTCGTGGACGAGGCCTACGCGGAGTTCGCCCTCGCCGGCACCCGCTCCGCCCTCACGCTCCTGCCCGGCCGCGAGCGGCTGATCGTCACGCGCACCATGTCCAAGGCGTTCGCCCTGGCCGGCGCGCGCCTGGGCTACCTGGCCGCGGACCCCGCCGTCGCCGACGCCCTGCGCCTGGTGCGCCTGCCGTACCACCTCTCCGCGGTCACGCAGGCCACGGCGGAGGCCGCCCTCGACCACGTGGACGCGCTGCTGCGCACCGTGGAGGACATCAAGGCCCAGCGCGACCGCATCGTCTCCACCCTGCGCGGCCTGGGACTGAGGCCCTCGGTGTCCGACTCGAACTTCGTCTTCTTCGGTCACCTCGAGGACGCGTCCGACGTGTGGCGCCGCCTGCTCGACCGCGGCGTCCTCGTGCGGGACGTCGGCATCCCGCACCACCTGCGCGTCACCGCCGGCACCGAGGCGGAGACGACGGCGTTCCTCACCGCTCTCGCGGAGGTCCTCGGCGAGACCGGGGACCGGTCCTGAGGCGTCACCGGAGTCTCGGCGTCCGCCCGGCTCCCTAGGATAGGGACAGCGCGCGCGGCGCCCCGGCCCGCCGGCACCGGCCGCGCGCACCCGCATCCCCCCGCACCCGTCCCGGACCGGTGCGGACCCAGCCCGAGGAGGACCCGTGGCAGCCGAGTTGATCTCCGGACGCCGTGCGCGCATGACGCGCACCACGAGCGAGTCGGACGTGTACGTCGAGATGGATCTGGACGGCACCGGCCGCGCTGAGATCTCCACCACCGTGCCGTTCTACGACCACATGCTCACCGCGCTGTCCCGGCACTCCCAGATCGACCTGACGGTCCGTGCCACCGGGGACACGCACATCGACGTGCACCACACGGTCGAGGACGTCGCCATCACCCTGGGCGAGGTGCTCAAGACCGCGCTCGGGGACAAGTCCGGCATCCGCCGCTTCGGCGAGGCGTCCGTGCCGCTGGACGAGGCGCTGGCGCGCGCCGTCGTCGACGTCTCCGGCCGGCCGTACCTCGTGCACGAGGGCGAGCCCGAGGGCCAGCAGTACCACCTCATCGGCGGGCACTTCACCGGTTCCATGACCCGCCATGTGTTCGAGTCGATCACGTACCACGCGGCGATCTGCCTCCACATGGACGTCGTGCGAGGCCGGGATCCGCACCACATCGTCGAGGCGCAGTTCAAGGCCTTCGCCCGCGCCCTGCGCGCCGCCGTCGAGGACGACCCCCGCATGACCGGCGTGCCCTCCACCAAGGGCGCCCTCTGATGGCCCGCCCCACCACCGTCCCCGGCGTGCGGCCGCGCGTCGCCGTCCTGGACTACGGCTCGGGCAACGTGCACTCGGCCCTGCGTGCCGTGGAGCGGGCCGGCGCGGAGGTCGAGCTCACGCGCGATCCGCAGGCCGTGCAGGAGGCCGACGGGCTGCTCGTGCCCGGCGTCGGGGCGTACGCGTCCGTGATGCGGGCACTGACCGAGGTCGGCGGCACCCGCTGGATCGGCCGCCGCGTGGCCGGGGGCCGACCCGTCCTCGGCATCTGCGTGGGCCACCAGATCCTCTTCGACGCCGGCGTCGAGCACGGCGAGCGCACCGCAGGCATGGGGGAGTGGCCGGGTGTCGTCGCCGAGCTACCCGCCGAGGTCCTGCCCCACATGGGCTGGAACACCGTCCGGCCGCCCGAGGGCAGCGCCCTCTTCGCGGGCATCGAGGACGAGCGGTTCTACTTCGTCCACTCCTACGGCGTGCTCGAATGGGAGTTCGACCAGACGATCTCCGCCATGCGTCCGCCCCAGGTCACCTGGGCGCACCACGGCGCGGACTTCATCGCCGCCGTGGAGAACGGCCCCCTGTCGGCCACGCAGTTCCACCCCGAGAAGTCCGGGGACGCCGGGCTGCAGCTGCTGCGCAACTGGCTGGAGACCCTCTGATGCCCTACTGGTCCGTCCTCTACCTCGCCCTCGGCGGGCTGCTGCTCGGCGCCGCCTGGTCCATGCGCACGCAGAAGGCGCCGCTGTGGGCCATCGTGATCGTCCTCGTGCTGGCCGGCATGGCCATCGCCGCCTCCTTCCTGACCGTCGGCGCCTGACCGCGCCGGCCGCCCCACCCGAGAGGAACCCCATGACCCCGAACGCCCCCGCCCTCGAGCTGCTGCCCGCCGTCGACGTCCAGGACGGCCAGGCCGTCCGCCTCGTCCAGGGCGAGGCCGGCAGCGCCACCTCGTACGGCGACCCGGTCACCGCCGCCCTGGACTGGCAGCGCGCCGGCGCGGAGTGGATCCACCTCGTGGACCTGGACGCGGCCTTCGGTCGCGGTGACAACCGCGAGGTCATGCGCCGTGTGGTGGAGGAGATCGGCGTGAAGATCGAGCTGTCCGGCGGCATCCGCGACGACGCCTCGCTCGAGAACGCCCTCGAGATGGGTGCGGCGCGCGTGAACCTGGGCACCGCCGCCCTCGAGGACCCGGACTGGACCGCGCGCGTCATCGAGCGCTTCGGCGACCGGGTGGCCGTGGGCCTCGACGTGCGCGGCACCACGCTCGCCGCCCGCGGCTGGACCAAGGAGGGCGGCGACCTCTGGGAGGTGCTCGCCCGCCTCGAGGATGCCGGCTGCGCCCGCTACGTGGTCACCGACGTCACGAAGGACGGCACGCTCAAGGGGCCGAACACGGAGCTGCTCGCCCAGGTCTGCGCGAAGACCGCGAAGCCGGTCGTCGCCTCGGGCGGCATCTCCTCCCTCGAGGACGTTGCCGCGCTCGCGGCCATGACCGGCCAGGGCGTCGAGGGCGCGATCATGGGCAAGGCGCTGTACGCCGGCCGCTTCAGCCTGGAGCAGGCGCTGGCCGTCGCCGGCGGCGCCACGGTGGAGCAGGCGCGCTCCGAGCAGCCCGGCCCGGTCGCCCCGTGACGGGCTCGCACGACGACGGCGGCCTGGCCCGCGACGACGGGCTCGGTCCGATCGACGAGACGGTCGCGGTGCCGCATCCGGCGGCCCGGGAGCTGCCGGGGCACATCCGGGCCGCACTCGACCGCATGCGGGAGAAGACCGCGGGCGAGAACACCGCGGACACCGCGGGCGTCCCGTGGCAGGGCCGTGACCTCTCCGGCCCCGGCGTGGACGGCTCCGCGAACCCGTTGCACGTGTTCGACGAGGACGACGGCACCAGCCCGGCCGAGTGGACCGCCGTCATGTCGGCCCTGACGGACGGCTCCGCCGGTGAGCGGGAGGTGACGGAGGTGCTCGCGCGCATCCGCGTGTTCGCCGCCGTCGTGCCCACCCTTGCCGTGGACGAGGACGACGTCCACGACCACGCCGACCACACCGGTCACGAGCACGACGTCGCGGCGCACGGGGACAAGGCCGCGGACGTGGCCCTCGTGACCATGCGCGCGCCGGACGGCCGGCAGGCGCTGCCGGTGTTCACGAACGTGCCCGCGCTGACGGCATGGAACCCGGTCGCCCGACCCGTGGCCGTGTGGCTGCCGCGTGCCTGCCTGTCCGCCGTGGACGAGGGCTGTGAGCTCGTCGTCATCGACGCCGGCGCCGAGCACACGTACGTGGTGCGACGCCCGGCCGTGTGGTCGCTCGCCCAGCAGAGGGAGTGGACCCCCGCCTATCGGGACCAGGAGATCGCGGACGAGATCGCCGAGGTCGCCGACCTGGTCCCGAACCTGTTGAACCTGGGCCTCGCACCCGGGTCGGGGGTGGCCACGCACACGGGTTCCGGCGCGGTGATGAACGGAGGCGGGGCCGGGCCCGAGCTGCAGATCGTCGCGATGCCCACCCGGGACGCCGACGCGGCCGGGGTGCGCCTGATGACGGCCACGCTCAAGACCCTCCTGGCAGACCTGCCGCTGCTGGCCGAGCGGGCCGACTCCGTGGAGATCACGGTCCGCCGACCCTGATCGGTCGCCCGGCCTGTCCGGTACCGTTGAGGGGGAGGGGAGGGCCCGTGGTGGCCCCACCCCATCCTGGAGGCCGTGCGCCGCGCGCCGGCCCCATGCCTCCCATCCTCCGAGGAGTACCCATGAGAACCAGAACCTTGACCGGCGTCGCCACCGCGGCGCTGGGCGCGGTGGTGGTGGCCGGTGCCGGCCCCGCCCTCGCGCAGACCACGCTCACCCAGGGCTCGGCGATCACCGCGCCGGCCGGGGCGTGCAGTCTGACCATCGTCGACGACGCCACCGCCTACACCGCGGCCCACTGTGGTGCGGGCCAGTGGCAGATCGGCTCGACCGTCCGCGACGCTGACGGCACCGCGATCGGCACCGTCTCGGCACTGCCCGGCGATTCGGGCGTGGACGCGGTCCGCGTGGCCCTGGCCGACGACGTCGACGTCGTGGGCGACTGGTCCACGCGGCCGGCCTCGTCCATCGGTGTGGGCGAGACCGTCTACACCCACGGCTCGTCCGTGCCGCTGGGCGCGCCGAACACCGTGTCCCACACGCAGACCTTCGAGGCCGCCACGGTCTGCGACGACGCGTACGCGGATCAGGTTGCCCTCGACACCGCCTCGACCTACGCCGGCGACTCGGGCGGGGCCGTCTATGACGCCCAGCAGCGGGTGGTCGGGGTCATCTCGGGCATCGCCCCGGTGACCTTCGACGCCGAGGGCAACGTGGTGGGCTGCGACGCCCAGGCGATGTCCTCGATCATGGTCCCGGTCGAGTCCCTCGACGCGCTGGACGCCTCCGCGGCGCCCGCCGCCGAGACCGCCGCGGCCGCGGAGACCGCCGCGGCCGCGGAGACCGCTCCGGCCGCCGAGACCGCCCCGGCGATCGCCGACGTCGCGGGCCCCGTGGCCGACGAGGACCTGCCCACCGGCGGCGAGCCCGCCGTGGACGAGTCCGAGCTGACGGAGTTCACGCCGGCCGAGGAGGAGGCCATCGCGGCCGAGCTCAAGGCCCGCGACGAGGCTGCCGCGGAGGAGGAGGCCGCCGAGGCGGCCCCCGCTGCTGAGACCCCGGCCGCCGAGGCCGCCGCGCCGGGCGTGACCGACGTCGTGGCCGCGCCCGCCGAGGGTGTCGCCTACGGCACCCAGGTGGTCGCGCAGACCGAACAGGGCGGCTTCGCCTCCGTCACCGTCACGGCCTATGACGCGGACGGCACCGTCCTGGGCCAGGACGGCCTGGACCTCACCGGCGAGTACCGCGCCTGGCTGCCCGTGCCGGCCGAGGTGCCCGCGGGCGGCTCCGTGGTGGTGACCGTGGTCGACGCGGCCGGCGCCGCCACGGACGCCACCGTGACCCTGGGCGGTCAGCTGGTCGGCTGATCGATTCCGCCCCCAACGGCACGACGAGGCCCGGTGATCCCGCACGGATCACCGGGCCTCGTCACGTCCCGGGGCGGCCCCGGCCAGGTGGGGACGCGGTCAGCACAGCCCCTCGAGCCGCCGCCCCAGGCGGGAGAAGATCCGGGTGAGGGACTCCGCCTCGCCCGGCGCGAGGTCGCCGAGGAAGAGCTCGTCCACCTGCTGGGCGTGCTCGATCGCGGCGCGTCGGAAGGCGGACCGGCCCTCGTCGGTGAGGACGGCCTCGAAGCCCCGCCGGTCACAGGCCACCGGGCGGCGGTCGATCAGGCCGCGGGCCACGAGCGTCTTCACCTGGTAGGTGATGCGCGACGGGGAGAAGACCATCCGGGACGCCAGCTCTCCCAGCCGGAGCCGGCCCTCGGGGGACTCGTAGAGGAGCAGCAGCAGGTTGTAGTCGGCCAGCGACATGCCGCAGTCCTGTTTCAGGCGGCGCTCCAGCACCTCCGTGAGCATCTGGGTGGCTTCGAAGTAGGCGCGCCAGGCGCGCTTGGGCGGGTCCACCGGGCGGTGCGCCTCCGATGCGGAGCCGAACCAGCCGCCGTCGGGCTCCGCCGGCGCCGCGTCCTGCGGGGCGGGCTCAGGGGCCGGGGTTGAGGAGCTGCTCAAAGGGGGTCACCTCCAGGTCGAGGTCCGCGGGCGCGGCGGCGCGTGCCCGCGGGGGGCGGCTCAGGGTGATCTCGGCCAGGTCGCGTCCGGCGGCCCGGATGCGGGACTGCAGCGGGTCGGTCCGCATCGAGGCCTGCACGCCGGCCGCCTCGCCCCAGTCGTCCGAGGCCGCGAAGACGGCGGTCGGCACGATGCGGGCCTTGAGGTAGGCGAACAGCGGCCGCATGGCGGTGTCGATCATGAGCGAGTGGCGGGCGGTGCCGCCGGTGGCGCCGAGGAGCACGGGCACGCCGACGACGGACGTCGGCTCCGCGAGGTCCCAGAAGGACTTGAACAGGCCCGAGTAGGAGGCCTTGTACGTGGGCGAGACCGCGATGACGGCGTCGGCCTGGGCGACCTCGTCCAGGGCGGCGCGCAGGGCCGGGGAGATGGCGAAGGTCACCAGGGCCTGCGCGATGTCCACGGCGAGCTCCCGCAGCGTGATCAGGTGGATCTGCGGGACCACGCCGTGCTCGGAGAGCGCCGCCGAGGCGGACTCCGCCATGCGTTCGGCGAGCATGCGGGTCTGGGACGGGTCCCCGGACCCGCCGGAGACCACGGCGAGGTGCCGGGCCTGCGGCGTGAACGGGGCGGAGGCATCGGGGGCGCCGGGGGTGGTCACTGCGCGGCACCGCCCTTCGCGGCATCGGCGGTGGCGCGCTGCTCGGCGGCCGCCGCGCGGTCGAGCTGGGCCTGCGATCCCTCCTTGCCGCCGGGCACGGGAGCCTCGCCGCGGCGGGCGCGTGCCACGAGGAACTCGTGGGTCGGGGCCGCCGGGACGTCGTCCGGCTTCAGAGCGTCGAACTCCTTGCGCAGCACGGGCAGGACCTCCTCGCCGAAGAGGTCGATCTGCCGCAGGACGGTGTCCGTGGGCAGGCCGGCGTGGTCGATGAGGAACATCTGACGCTGGTAGTCGCCCACCCAGTCGCGGAACGTGAGCGTGCGCTCGATGACCTGCTGCGGCGAGCCGACCGTCAGGGGCGTCATCCTCGAGAAGTCCTCGAGGGACGGGCCGTGGCCGTAGACCGGCGCGTTGTCGAAGTAGGGGCGGAACTCCGCCACGGCGTCCTGCGAGTTCTTCGCCATGTAGGCCTGGCCGCCCAGGGCCACGTACGCCTGATGGGCCTTGCCGTGGCCGTAGTCCTCGTAGCGCTGGCGGTACAGGCGCACCATCTGGATGACGTGCTCCTTGTTCCAGAAGATGTTGTTGTGGAAGTAGCCGTCGCCGTAGTAGGCGGCCTGCTCGGCGATCTCGGGGGAGCGGATGGAGCCGTGCCACACGAAGGGGGCGACGCCGTCCAGGGGCTGCGGGGTGAGGGTGAAGTCCTGCAGCGGGGTGCGGTGGTTGCCGCTCCAGTCCACGGTCTCCTCATGCCACAGGCGGTAGAGGAGGTTGTAGTTCTCCACGGCGAGTTGGATGCCCTGGCGGATGTCCTTGCCGAACCACGGGTACACGGGGCCGGTGTTGCCGCGGCCCATCGTCAGGTCCACGCGACCGTCGGCGAGGTGCTGCAGGTACGCGTAGTCCTCGGCCAGACGCACCGGGTCCATGGTGGTGATCAGGGTCGTCGCCGTGGAGAGCTGGAGGGTCTCGGTCTGCGCGGCCAGGTAGGCCAGCAGCGTGGGCGGGTTGCCCGGGGCCACGAAGGGCGGGTTGTGGTGCTGGCCGGTCGCGAACACCTCGAAGCCCGCCTGCTCGGCGTGGCGGGCGATCTTGACGGTGTCCTTGATCCGCTGATGCTCGGTGGGGGCGGTCCCGTTCGTCGGATCGGCGGTGATGTCGCCGATCGTGAAGACGCCGAACTGCATGGTGTGCTCCTCAGTGTGCCCGGGGGCGGGTCTCACGGTGCCGGCCGCGCCGTCGCCGTGTTCTTCAAAAATGAACTATACCGCACAACGAGCCGCCCCGTCCTGAATATTCCGCAGGGCCCGACACGGCAGACTGGTCCCATGAGCCCCGCCTTCGACGCCGGTCGCCTCGCCCACACGGACGTCCTCATCCTGCAGCAGGTGACGAGCTTCCTGTCCAACGACATCCAGGTGACGGACCCGGACGGGCGCACCGTCGTCTCGGTGGTCACTACGGGCGGGGGCCTGGGCCGAATGCTGATGGGGAACCGCAGCTTCGACGTGGTCGACGGTGACGACGGCCGCGTGCTCTTCCGCCTCGCCGACCCGGCCACGTTCGGCCGCGACCGCTTCGCGATCCTGGACGCCGACGGGCTGCCCTTCGCCAACCTCGTCCGCCAGATCGCGTTCCTGCGGACGTCCGTGAGCGTCGAGGTCGTGGACGGCACGTGCTTCGCGGTGACCGGCGACCTGTGGGACCACGACTACACCATGACCGTGGGGCAGCGGCCGATCGCCCGCGTGACCGCGCAATTCGGAGGTGTCATGAACGCCCTGGCCGGGCGCTCGCGGTACGAGATGCGCCTGGACCCCGGCATGCCGCCCGTGGTGCGCTGCGCCGTGCTCGGCACGGCCATCGCCCTCGACCTGATCCGGGCCAAGGACCGGCGCAGCAACGGCTGAGTCCGCCGAGCGCGCGGCCGTCTCGGCGGCGCCTCCGGGGCGTGCCTTGACGCCTCCCATAGGATTCGACGGTGGACTTCGGAGCGTACGGACGGCTGTTGCAGGACCCTCGGATCCGCCATCTGCTGGCGGTGGGGTTCATCGCCCGCTTCCCGCACACCGCGGCCGGGGTGATCCTCACCCTCCACGTGGCGCTCACGCTGGGCCTGGGCTACGGCCAGGCCGGCCTGGCCGGGGCGGCGATGACGCTGGGCATCGCGGTGGGCTCGCCGTGGCGGGGCCGCGTGGTGGACGCGAAGGGGCTGCGCCGTGCACTGCTGCCCTCCGTGATCGCGGAGGCCGTGATCTGGCCGATCGTCCCGTGGCTGCCGTTCTGGCCGATGCTCCTGGCCGTGTTCCTGGGCGGCGTGTTCTCACTGCCGATCTTCTCCGTCGTCCGGCAGGGACTCGGCGTGCTCACCCACGGCAAGGACCGGCAGACGGCGTTTGCCCTGGACTCCATCGTCACGGAGACGATCTTCATGATGGGCCCGGCGCTGGGCGCCGTCGTCGCGGCCACGTGGTCGAGTGCCCTCGGCCTGACCATCGTCGGCCTCTCCAGCGCGCTGGGCGGCATCCTGCTGATGTGGTTCAACCCGCCGACACGGTCGAGTCAGCTGGCCGTCGTCGGACCGGCGACCGAGGATCCCTACACCGAGGAGCAGGACCGTCAGGAGGCGATCGCCCAGGCGGTGACCGCCGCGCCCATGCACGTGGAGATGGCCGCCCCCAGCCTGGCGACCGGTGCGCTGCCGGCCATCACGGAGGCCATCCCCCTGGTCACCGGGTCGCTGCCCGTCATCGCCGCGGACGGCTCCGGGCCGACGACGGCGCCGCGCCGGGCCCGGGCCGAGCGGCTGCGGCAGTGGCGGCGGACCCACTTCTCCTGGGTCGGGCCGGAGGTGCTCGGTGTGCTCGTGGTGTCGATGGCGGCCGGGATCGTCATGGTCGGCACCGAGGTCTCGATGGTGGCCGAGCTGGAGTCGCAGGGCGCCGCGGCGTCGGTGGGTCTGGTGTACGCGTTCTGGTGCGGCGCCTCCGCCGTGGGCGGGCTCTTCTATGGGGCCTGGGGCCGCCAGGTGCACCCGTACCTGCTGATGGCGCTGTTCGCCGTGGCGACGGTGCCGCTCGCGCTCGTGGACGGGGTGTGGGCGCTCGCGCTGGCCTCGATCCCCTCGGGTCTGCTGACGGCGCCGACCCTGGCCTCGGCCTCGTCCCGGCTCTCGCACCTCGTGGTGGAGGAGCGGCGCGGCGAGGCGATGGGCTTCTACGGCTCGGCCATGACCGCCGGCGCCGCCATGGGCGCCCCGCTGGCCGGCGTGTTCATCGACGGCGTCGCCCCGTCCGCGGGCTACGTGTTCGCGGCGGCCGCGGGCTTCGTGCTCGTGCTGCTGGCCGCCCTGGCGACGGTGATGCGCGGGCGGCGTCCCGCCTGAGCCGGACCCGCTCCGCGCGTCAGGCCAGGAGCTCGTGGATGCGGCGGACCAGCACGGCGGTGAGGTCCGCGTCGAAGTCCGCGGTGGAGGAGTCCATGAACAGGTGCCGGTCCGTGTCGTACTGGAAGAGGTCGGCGGGGCGGTCCGGGTGCTCGGCGGTGGCCGCGTAGGAGCGGGCGGTCTCGAGGTCGCCCTCGAGGGCCCAGGGGTCGCGGGTGCCGAGGTGGATCTGCAGGGCGGTGTGGGGCTGCCAGAGCGGGGCGTAGGCGTCGAGGGCCAGGACGCCGGCCATGGCGATGCACGCGCGGAAGCCGGGGACCACCTGGGCGGCACGCCAGGCGGGCATCACGCCCATGCTGATGCCCGCGACGACGGAGGCCTCCTGGTGCTCGGCACACGCCCGCATGCCGCGTCGGCCGATCTCCTCGAAGCCGAGGTGCTGGGCGTGGGCGACACCCTCGTCCACGGTGGCGAACGTGCGGCCGTCGTAGAGGTCAGGGGTGTGGACGGTGTGACCGCCGCTGGCGATCTGTTCGGCGAGCGCGCGCACGCCGTCTGTGAGACCGAGGGCGTGGTGGAAGAGGACGATCTGCGCCATGGGTCAGAGCGTAGACCGCGGTGAGCGGCTGCCCCAGAGTGCGGGTGGGTGATCGGGGCGAAGACGTGAGGTGGCTCGCGTCTGTCGCCACGGGTGAGTTGCCGCTCATTGCGTGGAGGGCAAGCGCAGTGTTTCTCCGACCGGTGCCCTGGGTTCTCGTTGCAGCGCTCCTCCCCGGGCGTGCTCTGCTGGGTGGGGGCGAGACTCGGGGACGCATGCTGTCGGTGCGGATGCGGAAAGGAGGCTCCTGCCCACCGGAGACTGCGCGAGCGAGCGGCGAGGAATCTTCTGCATGAGTGCCGAGGCACTCGTGCGAACGGTCACGGGGCTACTCGAGGCAGGACCGGACAGCAGCCTCCTCGCTTCATCCGTCTTGCGACCTTCGGGACGTCTTCGCCGGACGATGCGGCGTCCCCTTTGGACGGACGGCGACGAAGGGGCGCCCTGTCCGACTGCTCCTGGCGACCTCGACCACGGCATCCACGTTCGACGGAGGACGGGAGAACGTCTCGCCGGGTGGACGTCGGAGCTGAGTCCACCGTTCCGCTGCGGTCACACGGGAATCGCCGTCAGTGCGGTCACGCCGGGGCGGGAGACGCGAGCTGGCAGGGCATGCCGGGTTCGGGGACGGCGGGACTGATGTGCACGGCCCGCCCCGGCAGGGGCTCGACCTCGGTCAGCCGTGGCCAGATGAGCCGGTGCTCGGCGTTCGTCCCGGCCGGCACGAAGAAGCGGTGGGGCAGGTGCAGCAGCAGCCGGCCCGTCGCCAGCTCTCGGCCGCCGAACACCGCCAACCGCAGGCCGGCGGCGGTCGGACGGCCGAGCCAGTCGTGCACGTCCTCCTCGACCGTGCGGTAGGTGTCCCCGACGCGCAGGCCGGACCACGCGTTCCAGCCCGTGATCACCGCCGTGCCGCCGGCGGCCGCGAGCTCGCGCAGGCGGGCCAGGGCGGCCTCCCCGGCCCCCTCGACGTCCGGGGTCAGCACCGGCGTCCCGGACCGCGCGGCCGCCGCGGCCTCCCCGGTGCCGTCCAGCACGGCCACCGGCCGGCCGCTGCGCAGCGCCACTTCGACGACGGCGGCCAGCGTCTCCGCGCGACCGCCCGCGGCCTCGACGATCCATGCGGTGCGTCCCTCCGCGCCGGTCGGCCACCGCCAGGGACGGTGCCGGCCGTGGGCCGCGTCGTCGAGCAGGGCCAGGGCCGTGGCCTCCGCCCGGCGAGCGCGGTCCGGCACCCAGCGCTCCGGCAGGGCGGGGGTGACCACGGGCGGGGGTGTCGGCCAGTCACCCGCCGCGTACTTCTCCACCAGGACCGAGACGACGGCCTCCCAGGGGGCGACGGCCGGGGCGGCCGCGGCCTCGCCCAGCCGTCGCCACACGGGCGTGCCGCCGTCGACCGTCCACTGGGACGCGCGGAACGGGACCGTCGGGCGCCCCGCCGTCGAGAGGATCGCGGAGCCGGGGCGACGCGGGTCGAGCCGGGCCGCGGCGGCCGTGCCCACGAGATCCCACGACTCCTGCTCCGTCGCGGTGCGCAGGGCGATCGTGCTGCCCAGGTTCGAGCGCAGGTCCGAGCCCACCGCACCCGTGGCCCGCTGCGTGGCCAGGATGAGGTGGAAGCCCAGGGAACGGCCCGTGGCGGCCAGACGCTGCAGGACGGCGGCCGCGTCCGGGTGGTCGTCCACGAGCACGCGCAGTTCGTCGATCGCCACGACGAGCCGAGGCAGCGCCGCGTCCGGATGGCGGCGACGGAAACCGGGATAGTCGCTGACCCCGGCCTCTGCGAAGAGGGCCTCGCGGCGATGCAGCTCCGCCCGGATGGCGCTCAGCGCCCGCAACGAGGCCGTTCCCACGTGGTTGGTCTCCAGGCTCATCGTGTGGGGGAGCGCACCCAGCGGACCGAACGACGCGCCGCCCTTGAAGTCCAGCAGCAGGAACGCGACCTCGGCCGGCGGGTGGTGCGCCGCGGCCCCCAGCAGGAGGGACAGCAGGAGATCCGACTTCCCAGATCCCGTGGTGCCCGCGATGAGCAGGTGCGGGCCGTCGGCGGCCAGGTCCATCTCGACGACGCCCGTCTCGTCGCCGCCCCGGGCGAGGGTCACGGTGAGCCCGTCGACGGCATTACGGGTGCCCACCTGCCCCGGTGGTGTGAGCGTGCCGTCCCCGTCGTCGGTGGGCAGCAGGCCGAGGTCCACGACGTCGTCGGCCAGCTCGGTCAGCCAGGCGACCAGGGTGCCGTCGGCGAGGCCGTCGGCGGCCACGTCCTCGAAACGCTGCTGTTCGGCGGGGACCACGACGGTGCGCCCGCGCAGGTCGACGACGGCGTCCCCCGGCGCAGGCGGCGGCCCGGTGAAGTCGTACCGCGTCCAGGGCAGATCCGTCCGGGCCGTGGGCGTCGTGCCCGCGTCGTCGCCGATGGCGGCCCGCCACGCTCGCCACGCCGGATCCAGTGCCGCGTCCTCAGGGGCCGTCACCAGCAGCTGCGGGCCGGACCCGCCCGACCACCAGATGCGGCGGACACCACCGGCCTCCACGACGAACGCGCCGTCGGCCGCCACCGCGTGCCGCAGGAGCTGGAACACCGCCCACCGGCAGGCCCCGGCCACATCGCGCGGCGGCCCGACCACGACGACGCGCGACTCCGGCGGTGACGTCGTCATCACGGTGCGCCGCGACGTGACGGCCTCCACCCATGCCTCGTCCGGGTCGTCCCGCGACAGGGACAGCGCCCCGACGCCGGAACCCCACGAGACCGCCACGGCCTCGTCGGCCCCCGACGTCAGCCCGAAGCGATCCGTCGCGCCGGAGCGGACGGCGCGGGCCACCGCACCGGGGCTCAATGTCGCCCGAGCCCGCCGCCGCACGACCGCGTCCGCGCGGGCGGCGAGCAGCCGCGCATGCCGCAGCCGGGTGCGGCGCTGCATCGCCAGCATGACCAGCGCCACCGTCACGGACAGCACGCCGAACAGCAGGAACATCGGGTTGCCCATCATCAGGACCAGGGCGACCCCGAGCACCAGCGGGCCCAGGGCCGCCACCAGCGGGATCACGACGGACTGCCGGGCCGGTGGGGAGCCGAGGTCGACGGCGGGCGGCTCCGGCGTGATCGGCCGCGGCAGGGCGGACCCGGGCCCGCGGACCAGACCCAGGGCGGTCCGGCCCACCGGGAGCGGGCTCCGGCCGTCCCACAGGCGTCCGGTGCCCCGAGGGCCGTCGTGGACGTGCAGCCCGGTGGGCGCGAGCCGCAGACGCATCGGCCGCGACGGGGCAGAGGGGTCGTCCAGCAGCAGCCGCGCCCCACCGCGTCCCGTGCTCAACCCGCCCTCCCCCAGAGGGACGAGGCGGCCGGCGTCGGGTCCGTGCTCGGTGACCACCGCGAGCTCCGGCCCCCGGGCCGGTGCACTGCCGACCCGTGCCGCGTACGTCACGCCGCGCGGCCCGGCAGCGCACCGGCGCAGCGACCGGGCGGGAAAACGTTCCCGCACCGTCCGGTCCTGCTCGTCCGCGTCGGCGGGGAAGTGCTCCACCCGCCATGTCTCGGGAGCGGCCCCGCCCAGGATCCGCACGCTCCAGGCCATCCCCGCCCCTCCCTCCTGAGACCGGCGACCGGCCCGTCCGGCCGCCTGGGGACGACCCTGCCACGGCCTGATGGCGGTTCGGGCGGCCTGTGGACAACTCCCCGTCGAACGGGTCCGCCGCCACGTTGTCCACAGTCATGGTGTCCTGGACCACACGCATCGACGGAACGGGGTATCTTCCTGATCGAGACATGTGCGGCGCTGGGGATGGCGCCTCATCGGGCACAGGAGGGACACATGGATGCGGTGCGCATTCTCGAGGACGAGATCCGGGAGATCGTCCGGCGGCAGGGCATCGACCCGCAGCGTGAGCACGCCCGGGTCCTGACGCTCATCCAGGACGCGGCCGCGGACTACGAATCCCGCGCGATGGTCAGCTCGCTGCCGGACCTGGAGGATCCCGTGGCGGCGCGGCAGGACCTGTTCGACCGCATCGCGGGCCTCGGGCCGCTCCAGCGGCTCATGGACGATCCCTCCGTGGAGGAGATCTGGCTGAACGCGCCGGATGCCGTCTACTGCGCGCGGTCCGGCCGCTCCGAGCTGACGGGCATCGTCCTGACCGAGGAGGAGGTGCAGGACCTCGTCGAAGTCATGTTGAAGTCCTCGGGCCGGCGGCTGGACCTGTCGATGCCGTTCGTCGACGCGGCCCTGCCGGACGGTTCGCGCCTGCACGTGGCCATACCCGACATCACGCGGCGGCACTGGGCCGTGAACATCCGGAAGTTCATCGCCCGGGCGCGCCGGCTGGACGACCTCGTCCGGGGCGGTTCCCTCACTCCGACGGCGGCCCGCTTCCTGGACGCAGCCGTGGACACGGGCATGAACATCCTCGTCAGCGGGGCCACCCAGCCCGAGGAAGAACAAGGCGGTTTTGTTGAGGTGTCTGGGGGCTATGCGAGACTCGCCGCATGAGCGAATCCCAGTGGGTACCCTTCTCGGTCCGGAGGCACGGCGCAGAGGCTGTCGAGGCCCATGCGGCTCTCCACGAAGATCTCATGCCGTGGCAGCGCAAAGCTGTCCTCGAATGGCTTCGGTGCGCCATAACGGATCCACTGGGTGATGTCGATGAAGGCATTCTCACGCCTATGCGGCTGAGCCTCCAGGCGGATATCGCTGGCTCCTACGAGGGGCACTACGTCACTCGGGACATACACGCCAGAGGGCTCACCTGGGACGCAGTGGACTTCGTGCTGAGCACCCAGGAGGACTATCAATGCCGCCCCAACAGGCTCGAAGAGATTCTTCGGCTGGGCGGCTCCGCTTGGACTGTAGGGGCGCTCGGTGGGAGGCGTGCCCTTGTGGAGCGGGTACCCAGCGGAGTTCAGAAGGCGGCCTCGGAAGCATTCAAGGCCGACAAAGCAGGCCCAGAGCTGGCGAGGGCATGGGAGGCACTCTACGGACGCAATCCCGACCCGGCCATCGCCTACTACCACGCAGTCAAGGCAGTCGAGCACCTTGCCATACCGCAGATCTCCCCGAAGGACAAGTCGGGCACCCTGGGCAAGGTTGCTTCCCACGTGCGAGACAACAAACAGTGGGGCCTCCCCCTGACCAAGGCTGAGCCAGCGGAGGTCCACGAGCTCCTGAGGCTGATGCTCAAGCTCCTCCCGGGGAATCACACGGGTCGGCATGGAGCAGACGAGTTCGGAGACGCCACAAAGGAGGACGCCGAGGTCGCCGTTGGGCTGGCCGTCACGCTCGTGCACTGGTTCAGCCGGGGTCTCGTACGGCGGGAGGAGTCGGCCTGAGCGCCTACTCGAACCAGGTCAGGGGCGGCACCACTACTTACGCACCCTCCCTTTTTGCTTCCCGTGGAAGTTACCTAAGCTTCAGGGTCATAACTGAATCCCAGCCGCCTCCCCCAGGCGGCAGGCGCACTGGTACTCGTTGGGACGAAGGCGGTACCGGGGTTGCGTCAGGTAGGCCTGATCCGGGCCTGCGGAACTGACGGGAACGTATGCCAGACCCAGGAAGCACACTAGGCACAACCTCGACCGTCCGGTGAAACCGGATTGGGCGGCGGGGTGGCTGGCCCTCACCGCCACCCCGTGTCGAGGAGTTGTTTCCTGATGTCCGATCCCGTCCTGACCGCCCGTAGCCGCCTGGCCGTTGCCGCCCGCGCCAAGGCCTCCCCCGCTGTGCTGGCGGAGCGCCGCCGCGACCTGACCACCGCCAAGCTCACCCGCGCCATCGAGCAGGCACTGACCGACCCGCACCCGCCGAGGGCCTCCGACCTGCACCGGCTGTCCTTCGCGATGATCGGGGGCCGCAAGTGAGCAAGCGCGAGACCCTCAACGTCCGCGAGGCCCTGCGGATGGGGCTGTGCCCTGACTGCGGCGTCCAGGTCTGCAACGGCCAGTACACCCACGAGGGCACCTGCCCGCTGTTCGCCGCGCTGGAGCGCACCGCAGCTGAGGATGCCGCATGGTTCAAGGCCCATCCCGGTCAGCGCAAGCGCCGCCGCCCCACCACGCCCGCCGAGCGCGACGAGATGCGCATCTACCGCGTGCCCGCCGACCAGTACGTCATCCTCACGCGCAAGGGCCCAGGCATCTACGACCGGGTGCTGGAGCCGTCCGGCCGCCGCGACATGATCGTGGTGCCCGCATGACGGCCGCGGCGATCAAGTGGGCGACCCGCCCTCGGGTGAGCAGCCCCAGCTATGTGCTGCGGGAGGGTGCGCCGGAGGAGTTCCTCCAGTGGCTCGACCTCGATAACCCGGTCAGGGCCGTCGAGAAGAAGCCCGGCACCCCCACCTACGTGCTGGCCGAGCTGACCCACCCGGGCCGGGACGCTCAGGTGCTGGCCCGCTACGGGGCCGCCCTCGACGCCGACGCGTGGACCCCCGAGGCCGCGAGCGCGCTGTTCGAGGTGGTGGCGGGGCTGGGGCTGTGGGCGGTCATTCACACCACCCACTCGACCACCGAAGAGACGGTGAGCTGCCGGGTCATCCTCCTCTACTCCCGCCCGGTCACCCCCGAGGAGCACCTCCGCATCACCCGCGCCCTCATGGAGGAGCTGGCGGGTGACGGGCACGCCTTCGACTCGACGTGCGTCGAGCCCAAGCGGGACATGTTCCGTCCGGTGGTCCACCCTGACCGGGCGGAGCTGTACCGCTCCCAGGCTGTGCCGGGGGATCTGCTGGACGTGGAGGAGTGGCTGAGCCGCGCGCCCACGGAGGCCGCTACCGCGAGCGTCGTCGAGGCGGTCGAGGCCGTCCAGGACCCTGACCGGGCCGACCGCGTGGTCGAGCTGATCCTGTCGAAGGACCTGCCCGAGCTGGCTGCCTTGCCCGAAGGCGGGCGCACGGACGACGGACACGGCTGGTACTCCGGCGGCTACAAGCTCGCGACCCGCCTGGTTCGCGCCCACAACTCCGGCGCTCGCATGCCCTTTGACGAGCTGGAGGCTGCTTTCTTCGAGGCGGCCCCGCCCGCTGAGGGCTCCTACGACCCCCGCGACAAGTGGACCTCCGCCCTCGAAGATGTGGGGGACGCGGGCTTGCCTGAGTTGGAGCGGGACCCCCGCTCGACCGCCGCGCAGGACTTCACCGCCGTGCCCGGTCAGGGGGCCGAGGGCGCGCCCTCGACCTGGAAGCCGGTGGACCTGACGGCCATCCTCTCCGGCGACTACGTCGCTCCGCGCCCGACCCTGCTCACTCGGGACGACGGGGTGAGCCTGCTGTACCCGGGCCTGACCCACTCGGTGCACGGTGAGTCCGAGTCGGGTAAGTCGATGGTGCTCCAGTACGAGGCCGTGTGCCGGCTCCAGGCTGGGGAGGGCGTCCTCTACATCGACTTCGAGTCCGATGCGGCCAGCGTGGTCCAGCGACTGCAGGAGCTGGGCGCCACCCCCGACCAGATCCGCGAGGGCTTCGTGTATGTGCGGCCCGAGTCCGACCCTGCCGACTGGCAGGGGGATCAGGCCGCCTTCGAGGCCACCCTGACCGGGCGGGCGTACGCGCTCGCGGTCATCGACGGCGTCAGTGAGGCCATGTCCGTGGTGGTCGGCTCCGGTCACGACTACAACGAGGCCGCCGTCGAGTACAACCGAAAGCTCCCGCGCCGAGTGGCTGAGGCCACGGGCGCGGCGGTCGTCCAGATTGACCACGTCACCAAGTCCCGCGAGGGGCGGGGCCGCTTCGCGGTGGGCGGCCAGCACAAGATGGCCAGCCTGACGGGCGCGGCGTACGCCGTGGACGTCGTCTCCCCGCTGGGGCGGGGCCTGACCGGGGAGCTGACGCTCTCCGTAGCGAAGGACCGCCCCGGGTACGTGCGAGGGCACTCTGGGCCCAAGGGTGCTGACCGCATGCAGGTGGCCGCGCGTGTGCTGGTCGAGTCCAGCGCCGAGGGCATCCGCATGACGGTGCGGGCCCCGGGGACCCAGGAGCCCGGTCAGGGGGACTCAATGCTGGTGGAACTGATGGGCCGGATTGCCGGGGTGCTGGCCGAGCTCCCCGAGGACCACAAGGGTCTGTCGGGTAACGCCGTGTCCAGTGCGGTGACGGGCAATACGGACCTGAAGCGTCAGGCGCTGGCTGCCCTCGTTCAGCAGGGATACGCCTCGCGGAAGCCCATCGGGCAGGGGTTCTACCACCGCCTGACGAAGCCGTTTATCCCGGAGTTCGACACCCTCGACTGAGCAACCGCGCCCCACAGGTTAGGGCGCGGTTCGAGCGAGCAGCCGCGCCCCCGGTCAGGGGGCGTAAGGAACGGCTTGTTCTGTACGGAAATCGCGCCTACCGCGCCCCACGCCCCCAACCGCGCCCCAACCGCGCCCAGGCCTGGTTGCAACCCACCGCGCCCCCACGCCCC
>NZ_JXSP01000015.1:0-8194 GCF_000946635.1 Micrococcus sp. MS-ASIII-49 | reverse complement strand
GCTTCGGCCTCACCGAGCCGGGCGCGGGCTCCGACGCCGGCGGCACCCAGACCACCGCCGCGCTCGAGGACGGCCAGTGGCGCATCAACGGCGCCAAGGAGTTCATCACCAACTCCGGCACGGACATCACCTCGCTCGTCACCGTCACCGCCGTGACCGGCACCGTGGAGGGCAGGACCGGCCACGACGGCCGCCCCGCCAAGGAGATCTCCACGATCCTCGTGCCCGCCGGCACCGAGGGCTTCTCCGTGGCCAAGGCCTACGACAAGGTCGGCTGGAACTCCTCGGACACCCACGCCCTGCACTTCTCGGACGTGCGCGTGCCGGAGGAGAACCTGCTGGGCGCCCGCGGCCGCGGCTTCGCCCACTTCCTCGAGATCCTCGACGAGGGCCGTATCGCCATCGCGGCCCTGGCCACCGGCGCGGCCCAGGGCTGCGTGGACGAGTCGGTCGCCTACGCCAAGCAGCGGACCTCGTTCGGCCAGAAGATCGGGCAGTTCCAGGCCGTGTCCTTCAAGATCGCCCGCATGCAGGCCCGCGCGCACGCCGCCCGCCTGGCCTACTACGAGGCCGCCCAGAAGATGCTGGCCGGCAAGCCGTTCAAGACCGAGGCCGCCATGGCCAAGCTGATCGCCGGCGAGGCCGCCATGGACAACGCCCGGGACGCCACCCAGGTGTTCGGCGGCTACGGCTTCATGAACGAGACCCTCGTTGCCCGTCACTACCGCGACTCCAAGATCCTCGAGGTCGGCGAGGGCACCACCGAGGTGCAGCTCATGCTGATCGCCCGCGAGCTGGGCCTCTGACGTGACGGAGCGCGTCGAGATCGAGCAGCGGGGCCGCTACGCGGACGAGCTGGCGGTCGGTCAGGTCTACCTGCACCGGCCCGGCCGCACGCTCACCGAGGCGGACAACGTCCTGTTCACCACCCTCACCATGAACCCGCAGGCCCTGCACCTGGACCACGCGTACGCGGCGGACCAGCCGTTCGGCCGACCGCTGGTCAACTCGATGCTGACGCTGTCCACCCTGGTGGGCCTCGCCGTCGGGCAGACCACACAGGGCACGCTCGTGGCCCAGCTCGGCCTGGGGGAGATCGCGTTCCCGAAGCCGGTCTTCCACGGGGACACGCTCTACGGGCGCTCCGAGGTCACCGCGATCCGCGAGTCCTCCTCGCGGCCGGGGCAGCGGATCGTCACGTTCGCGATGACGGGGGAGAACCAGCACGGCGACGTCGTCGTCCGCGCCCAGCGCACCTGTCTGATGTGGACCGCGCAGGCGCACGCGGAGGCCAAGGCGAAGGCCGCCGACGCCGCAGGCACGGGGGAGCGGGCATGAGCGCGCTGACCCTCGGACCGGCCGTCATGTTCACTCCGGCGGACCGCCCCGAGCGGTACGCCACGGCGCTCGAGCGCGCGGACGCGGTGATCCTCGACCTCGAGGACGCCGTCACCCCGGACGCCCGGCCCACCGCGCGGGACGCCGTCGCGGCGGCCTGGGCGGGGCGGGCGACGGGCGGGGTCGACGGCGGCCCGCTGGACGAGGACCGCGTGGTGGTCCGCGTGAACCCCGCGGGCACCGCGGACCACGACGCCGACCTGGCCATGCTCGCCGGGACGGGCTGGCGCACGCTCATGCTCGCCAAGGCCGAGTCCGCCGCGCAGGTGGACGGGGTCGTCGCCGCCCTCGGACCGCAGACCCGCGTCGTCGCCCTGTGCGAGACCGCGGCCGGGATCCTCGCCGCCGCCGACCTGGCCGCCCACCCGCACGTGGGTGCGCTGATGTGGGGCGCCGAGGACCTCGTGGCGTCGATGGGCGGCAGCTCCTCCCGCACCCCCGAGGGCGCCTACCGCTCCGTGGTCCAGCACGCCCGCGCGACGGTGCTGCTGGCGGCGGCCGCCCACGGCGCGGCCGCATGGGACGCCGTCCACCTGGACCTCGGCGACGAGGCCGGGCTGGCCGCCGAGGCCGAGGACGCCGTCGCCCTGGGCTGCACCGCGACCGTGTGCCTGCACCCGCGCCAGGTGCCCGTCGTGCGCTCCGCCTACACGCCCGCCCCGGAGGCCGTCGAGCGCGCCCGGCGCGTCCTCGCCGCGGCCGAGGGCCGGCACGGGGCCTTCGAGCTGGACGGGGCGATGGTCGACGAGGTGGTCCTCGCCCAGGCCCGCGCGGTCCTGCGCCGCGCGGACGCGCCCCGGCCGGCGAGCGCCTGACCGGCTCCTCGGCGGCTCCGCGCCCCGGCGGCCCCGTGCCGTCGGGGCGCGTCCGCGTCCGCACGGCTGCGCCCCGGGGCTGTCACACGGGCGCACGGCCCCGGGGCGCGCTTGACGGCGCACCCCTCCGCCCGCCAGAGTGTGGTTGTCATCACAGTGATCTGTCTCACACTGATCCGTCCTACGCACCCCCGGAGGGCCCATGTCATCCAGCGAGCCCACGGCGCCGGTCCCCACGGCCGCGCAGTTCCGCGCCGCGCAGCAGTCCGAGGAGTTCATCGAGCTCCGGCGCACCCACCGATCCTTCGCCTTCCCCATGACCGTGGCGTTCTTCGTCTGGTACCTGGTGTTCGTGATCGTCGGCGCGTTCTTCCCCGAGTTCATGGCGATCCGCCTCGGCGGCAACATCACCCTCGGCCTGATCCTCGGCCTGCTCCAGTTCGTCACCACGTTCCTGATCACCTTCGCCTACGTCCGTTTCTCCAACCGGACCCTGGACCCCCGCGCCACCGCGCTGCGTGAGCGCCTCGAGCGCGAGGCCGCCGGCGCCCACGAGAACCCGGAGGCCACGCGATGAGCGCGCTCACCCCCCTGCTCCAGGCCGCCCCGCAGACGGTCGGCAACCCCGCCGTGAACATCGGCATCTTCGTCGCCTTCGTGGTGGTCACCCTCGTGATCGTGATCCGCGCGTCCAAGACGAACACGTCCTCGGCCGACTACTACGCCGGCGGCCGCGGCTTCTCCGGCACCCAGAACGGCACGGCCATCGCGGGCGACTACCTCTCCGCGGCCTCGTTCCTGGGCATCGTCGGCGCGATCGCCCTCTACGGCTACGACGGCTTCCTCTACTCGATCGGCTTCCTCGTGGCGTGGCTCGTGGCCCTGCTGCTGGTGGCCGAACTGCTGCGCAACACCGGCAAGTTCACCATGGCGGACGTGCTGTCCTTCCGCCTGCAGCAGCGACCCGTGCGCATCGCGGCCGCCTTCGGCACCATGGCCGTCTGCCTCTTCTACCTCCTGGCACAGATGGCCGGCGCCGGCGGCCTCGTGGCCCTGCTGCTGAACATCAACGACCGGGCCGGCCAGGCCCTCGTGATCGTGATCGTGGGCGTGCTGATGATCGTCTACGTGCTGATCGGCGGCATGAGGGGCACCACCTACGTGCAGATCATCAAGGCGATCCTGCTGATCGCCGGCGCGGGGATCATGACCGTGTGGTCGCTGGCCCTGTTCGGCTTCGACTTCAACGCCATGCTGGGGGCCGCCGTCGAGATGAACCCGAAGGGTGAGGCGATCCTCGAGCCGGGCCTGCAGTACGGCGCCAGCGCCCTGACCCGCCTCGACTTCGTGTCCCTGGGCATCGCGCTCGTGCTCGGCACCGCCGGCCTGCCGCACGTGCTCATGCGGTTCTACACGGTGCCCACCGCCAAGGAGGCGCGCAAGTCCGTGGTGTGGGCCATCGTCCTCATCGGCGCGTTCTACCTGTTCACCCTCGTGCTGGGCTACGGCGCCGGCGCGCTGATCGGCCCCGAGCGCATCACGGCCGCGCCCGGCGGGCAGAACTCCGCGGCCCCGCTGCTGGCGTTCGAGCTCGGCGGCTCCATCCTGCTGGGCCTGATCTCGGCGGTCGCGTTCGCCACCATCCTCGCGGTGGTCGCGGGCCTGGCCATCACGGCGGCGGCGTCCTTCGCCCACGACGTGTACGGCTCCGTGATCGCCAAGCACCCGCTCACCCCGCAGGAGGAGGTGCGGATCGGCAAGATCACCGTGGTGGTGATCGGCGTCCTGGCGATCGTCGGCGGCATCGCCGCCCAGGGCCAGAACGTGGCGTTCCTCGTGGCGCTCGCCTTCGCGGTGGCGGCCTCGGCGAACCTGCCGACCATCCTCTACTCCCTGTTCTGGCGGCGCTTCACCACCCGCGGCGCGGTGTGGTCGATGTACGGCGGACTGCTCTCCGCGATCATCCTGATCGTCCTGTCCCCGGTGATGTCCGGGACGCCGACCTCGATGATCCCGGGCGCGGACTTCGCGGTGTTCCCGCTGAAGAACCCGGGCATCGTCTCCATCCCGCTGGCCTTCTTCCTCGGCTGGCTCGGCTCGGTGACCTCGTCGCGCGCCGAGGACCCGGACAAGCAGGCGGAGATGGAGGTCCGCTCCCTCACCGGCATCGGCGCCGAGAAGCCGGTGCAGCACTGATCCGCGGCTGACCCGGTCCCACGGGGGCCGGCGGGGCGGGACGTCGCGGTGCGGCGTCCGTCCGGCCGGCCCCCCGTCCGTGTCCAGGCCCGGCTGGCATCATGGCGGGGTGACGCACGGATCCCTCACCGACTACACGCTGCCCGCCCCCGCCCCGGCGGACGACGACGGCGCCCCGCGCGCCGTCGCCCTGATCGGCTCCACGGGCTCGATCGGCACCCAGGGCCTCGACGTGATCGCCCAGGACCCCACCCGGCTCCGGGCCGTCGCGCTCGCGGGCGGGGCGAACACGACCCTGCTGGCCGAGCAGGCCGTGCGCTTCGAGGTCGAGGCGGTGGGCTCCGCCGCGGCGGGGGAGGAGGAGCTGCGCGCCGCCCTCGCCGACGCCGCCGCCCGCCTCGGGCGCCCGTCCCCCCGACCCGTGCTGTTCACCGGCCCGTGCGCCGCCGAGCAGATCGCCGCGTGGCCCGGCGCCGACACCGTGCTCAACGGGATCACGGGCTCGATCGGCCTGCGGCCCACCCTCGCCGCCCTGCACGCCGGCCACCGCCTGGCCCTGGCCAACAAGGAGTCGCTCATCGTCGGCGGGGCCCTCGTGAAGGCGGCCGCGGCGCCGGGCCAGCTCGTGCCGGTGGACTCCGAGCACTCCGCGCTCGCGCAGGCGCTGCGCGGGGGCACGGCGGACGAGGTCCGCCGCCTCGTGCTCACGGCCTCGGGCGGGCCGTTCCGCGGCCTGGACCGCGCCGCCCTGCACGCCGTCACGCCCGCCCAGGCCCTCGCCCACCCCACGTGGGACATGGGCCGCGTCGTCACCACCAACTCCGCCTCCCTCGTGAACAAGGCCCTCGAGGTGATCGAGGCCCACCTGCTGTTCGACGTGCCCCTGGACCGGATCGACGTCGTGGTCCACCCGCAGTCCGTGGTCCACTCGATGGTCGAGTTCGTCGACGGGTCCACGCTCGCCCAGGCCTCCCCGCCGGACATGCGCCTGCCCATCGCCCTGGGGCTGTGCTGGCCGCGCCGTCTCCCGGGCGCGGCCCCGGCCTGCGACTGGACGCGGGCGGCCACCTGGACGTTCGAGCCCCTCGACGAGGAGGCCTTCCCCGCGGTACGGGCCGCGAAGGAGGCGGCGGCCGCCTCGCCCACCCACATGGCCGTGTTCAACGCCGCCAACGAGGAGTCCGTGGACGCCTTCCACGCCGGCGCCCTGCCCTTCGACGGGATCGTGGACACGGTCCGCGCCGTCGTCGCCGACTATGCCCCCGAGCACGTGCTCGCCGCGGCCGGCCACGACCCCGCGCCGACGGGGCTCACCGTGGATGCCGTGCTCGCCGCCGAGGCCTGGGCGCGCCGTGCGGCGCGGGCCCGCTGGTGACCGTCGTGGAGATCCTCTGGTACGTCGCGGGCGTCCTCGCGGTCGCGCTGGGCCTGGCGGTCTCGATCGCCCTGCACGAGATCGGCCACCTCGTCCCGGCCAAGCTCTTCGGCGTGCGCGTCACGCAGTACATGATCGGCTTCGGCCCGACGCTCGTCTCGTGGCGCCGCGGCGAGACGGAGTACGGGTTCAAGGCCGTGCCGCTGGGCGGCTACGTCGCGATGATCGGGATGCTGCCCCCGCCGCGGCCCGGGCAGACGCCCCGCGCGGCGTCCACGGGCTTCGTCGAGCAGCTGGGCCGCATGGCCGACGACGCGCGGGCCCAGGCCGCCGAGGAGGTCCGCCCCGGCGACGAGCACCGCCGCTTCCTCGCCCTGCCGGTGTGGAAGCGGGTGGTGATCATGCTCGGCGGGCCGTTCATGAACCTGCTCATCGCGCTGGGCGCCACCGCCCTGCTGGTCACCACGGTGGGCACCTCGCAGCCCAGCACCACCGTCGCCGAGGTCTACCGGTGCGTGGTCACGATGCAGGAGCAGCAGGCCCGCGCCGCCTCCGGCGGGACAGAGGACTGCCGCCCGGGCGATCCCGCCGCGCCCGCCCACGAGGCGGGACTGCGCCCCGGCGACACCGTGCTCGCCTTCGACGGGCGGCCGGTCTCCGACTGGGACGCCCTCTCCGCCGCGATCCGGGACCGCGCCGGACAGCCCACCCGGATCGAGTGGGAGCGCGACGGCGAGCGGATGAGCGCCACCCTGACCCCGCGCCTGACGGAACGGCCCGTGACGGACGCGCTGGGCCGGCCCGAGCGGGCCCCGGACGGGACCGTGGCGACCCACGAGGTCGGGTTCATCGGCATGGGCGCGCAGCTCGAGACGGTCCGCGGCACCCCGCTCGACGCCGGCCCGCTCGTGGCCCAGCAGGTGCGGGGCGTCGTCGACGTCGTCCTCGTGCTGCCGCAGCGGCTGTGGGACACCGCCGTCGCCGTGGTGACCCCGGCCGAGCGCGACCCGGACGGCCCGATGTCCGTGGTGGGAGTCGGCCGGATCGCCGGGGAGGCGGCGGCGCTCGAGGAGGCCACGCTGACGGACAAGGCCGCCCTGCTGCTGTCCCTGCTGGCGGGCGTGAACGTGGCGCTCATGGTGTTCAACCTCATCCCGCTGCTCCCGCTCGACGGCGGCCACGTGGCCGGCGCCCTGTGGGAGGCGGTGCGCCGCGGCTGGGCCCGGATCACGGGCCGCCCGGACCCGGGGCCGTTCGACCTGGCCCGCATGCTGCCGCTGACCTACGCGGTGGGCGCGGCGATGCTGCTCATGGGCGTCATCCTGATCGTGGCGGACATCGTGGAGCCGGTCCGGCTGTTCTGAGCCCGGCCCGTTCGCCGTGGGCGGTCGCCCCGCGCCCCGGGGCGCCCGCGCGCCTAGGATGGACCGGAGAACCCGGCGGCCCCGCGCCGTCGACCCCGAGAACCCATGAGGAGCGCCCCCGTGCCCGTCAGCCTTGGAATGCCGTCCGCCCCGCCGCCCGTGCTGGCCCCGCGCCGCACCACCCGGCAGATCCGGGTGGGCTCGGTGGGCGTCGGCTCGCAGCACCCCGTCTCGGTGCAGTCGATGACCACCACCAAGACGCACGACATCGGCGCGACCCTGCAGCAGATCGCCGAGCTCACGGCCGCCGGCTGCGACATCGTCCGCGTGGCCTGCCCCACGGACAAGGACGCCGAGGCCCTCAAGGTCATCGCCCAGCAGTCCACCATCCCCGTGATCGCGGACATCCACTTCCAGCCGAAGTACGTGTTCGCGGCGATCGAGGCCGGCTGCGGCGCCGTGCGCGTGAACCCGGGCAACATCAAGAAGTTCGACGACAAGGTCAAGGAGATCGCGCAGGCCGCCTCGGACCACGGCACCTCCCTCCGCATCGGCGTCAACGCCGGCTCCCTGGACCCGCGCCTGCTGCAGAAGTACGGCAAGGCCACCCCGGAGGCCCTCGTCGAGTCCGCCGTCTGGGAGGCCTCCCTCTTCGAGGAGCACGGCTTCAAGGACTTCAAGATCTCCGTCAAGCACAACGACCCGGTGATCATGGCCCGCGCCTACGAGCTGCTCGCCGAGCAGGGTGACTGGCCGCTGCACCTCGGGGTCACCGAGGCCGGCCCGGCCTTCCAGGGCACCATCAAGTCCGCCACCGCCTTCGGCTACCTGCTCGGCCAGGGCATCGGCGACACCATCCGCGTCTCCCTCTCCGCGCCGCCGGTCGAGGAGGTCAAGGTGGGCCTGCAGATCCTGCAGTCCCTGAACCTGCGTGAGCGCAAGCTCGAGATCGTCTCCTGCCCCTCGTGCGGCCGCGCCCAGGTGGACGTGTACACGCTGGCCGAGCAGGTCACCGAGGGCCTCCAGGACCTCGAGGTCCCGCTGCG
>NZ_JXSP01000014.1:0-442 GCF_000946635.1 Micrococcus sp. MS-ASIII-49 | reverse complement strand
CAGGACCTCGAGGTCCCGCTGCGGGTGGCCGTCATGGGCTGCGTCGTCAACGGGCCGGGCGAGGCCCGCGAGGCCGACCTCGGCGTCGCCTCCGGCAACGGCAAGGGCCAGATCTTCGTCAAGGGCGAGGTCATCCGCACCGTGCCCGAGGACCAGATCGTGGAGACCCTCATCGAGGAGGCCAACCGGATCGCCGGCGAGATGGACCTGGGGGAGGACGGCGGTGACCAGGCTGCCGCCGGTGCCCCGGTGGTCTCCGTCCACTGACCGGGAGGTCCGGGCTGCCACGGCTGACCGCGTCCGCCTGCTGACCGACGCGGACACCGCCGCGCTCGCGGCCCTGTCCGCCCGTGCCCCCGTGTCCAACGTGTTCGTGGACTCCCTGCTCGAGGCGGGCCGCCTGGCCGGCCCGCGCGGGGGAGCGGCGGGCACCCTGTTCCTC
>NZ_JXSP01000135.1:0-11649 GCF_000946635.1 Micrococcus sp. MS-ASIII-49 | reverse complement strand
GGGCCGCCTCCGCCGCGAACGCACGCACCCCGCGACCGGCGGGGATCCAGTCCCGCCCGTCCCGCTGGTCCATCGCGCGGACCAGCGCCGCGAGCTCCAGCACGGTGAACACCCGCGCGACGGCCTGCGGCACTTCTTGGAGTGCGAAGCGCATGTGCTCCTGAGCCGCGGCCAACACCAGATCCGCCTCCGCCACCATGAACGGCTGCAACGCGGCGGGACGGTGGCCTTCCAGCCCGGTGACGCCGGCCTCGGCGCCGAGCCGCACGAGCGGCGGCGGCACCGTCAGGGCCTGGTTCGGCTGGGAGCCGGCGCTGCCGACCTCCACCCGGCCGGGGGCCAGAGCCGCCAGCCGGCCCTGCAGGGCCCGGCTCGCATAGGCCGAGCGGCACACGTTGCCGGTGCACACGATGAGCACGGCGTCCGGCGAGGGAAGGGCCCGGCGCCCCCGCCGGGCAGGCGGAGCCGAGCTCGACAGCGCCGGGCGACGGGAGAACGAGATCAACCGCGCGCGGCTCCGCCGTCACGCTCGAGCCACGAGGACAGCGCCCGGGCCTGACGATTGACGACCTTGCCGACCATCGGCTCGGCCTTCGCCGCGAGCTTCGAGCCCACCAGCGGGATCCGGCAGACGAGGGTGCCGTCCACGGAGAACTGGGAGCCCTCACCGGCGGCGGTCAGGCGGAGGGAGCCGTCCGCCGTCGCCTTGGCGGAGGGAACGGTGATGGTGGTGGTGCCGGCGCGGGAGCCGTCCGCGGCGGGCGCGTCCCAGCGCTCCACCTGCTCCACCTGGAGGGCGGAGCCGATGAGCTTGCGGGCCATGTCCGGGACCCGGTCCGGGATACGGTCCGCGGGCAGGGAGCGCACGGCGGTGACGGTCATCGCGCCCTCCGGGGAGCCCTCCACGGAGAACGAGACCAGGGAGCCGCCGAAGGACTCGACCACGGAACGGTGGAAGTCCTCGGACGCCAGGGCGGCTGCCACGGCCGCCGGCGGGTGCGGGATGGACTGCTGAGCGGAAAAGGCCACGGTGTCTCCTCGGGGTCAAGTCGGGCCGCGCCCGGCGGGCCGTGAGAGGGCCGGCACCGGTTCGCCGACGGCGATGGGCGTCCATCCCTCACCTTATATGCTGGCCTCCGCGACCCGGGTCCCGTGCACGGCGCCGGGACCGGCCGCGCGACCCCTTGTGAACCCCCTGGAAGGTGTGTCCGCCATGTCGGCACTCTGGGCCGTGGCCCTCATCATGCTCCTGAGCGGGACGGCGAAGCTCCGTTCCGGCGAGGACGTGCAGGCCACGTTCACCCGGCTCAGGGTGCCCCGCCCGTTCGCGGCCCCCGCCCTGGCGCGCGCGTTCCCCTGGCTCGAGCTGCTGCTCGCCGCCGCCCTCCTGCAGCCCTTCACCCCGCTGCGTCCCGTCGTCGGCCTGGCGGCCGTGGCCCTCTTCGCCGCCTTCCTCGCGCTCGTGGTCCGGGCCCAGGACGACGGCGTCTCGTGTGGCTGCTTCGGCGAGGCCTCGGCCGCCCCGATCTCCCGCACCACGGTGGTCCGCAACGTCGTCTTCCTGGTGCTCGCCGTCCTGGCTCTGGTGGAGGGGATCGTCTCGCTGGCGGTGCACGGCGCGGGCCTGGCCTGGCAGCCGCTCACCGCCTTCGGCGCCGGCGCGTGGGCCTGGGCCCTGCTCGTGACCGTGCTGCTCACCACCGCCGCGTTCCTGGCCGGCCGTGAGTCCGTCCCGGCCGCACCGGACGCGGCCCCGGCGACGCCCGAGGCCCCGGACGCCGCGGACCCCGTGGGCGAGGCCGAGCCCGAACGCCGCCCGTTCCCGGACGCCGTCGTGGTCGCGGACGGCGAGTACACCGGTCTGCACCGGCTGGTCCAGGACGGGGCCGTGGTGGCCCTGCGCCTGTCCACGGGGTGCGGCTCCTGCGCCCGGGTGATCGAGCGGCTGGACGAGTTCAAGGACGCGCTCGGGCCGGTCCGGCTGCGGGTCCTCATGCCCCAGCGGGCCCCCGGTGCAGACGGCGCGATCCGCAGTGGCGCCGTCGACGCGTCGCTCGTGCTCGCCGACCCGGACGGCGCCGCCTCGCAGGCCATCGGCCTGCATTCGTTCCCCACCGCCGTGCTGCTCGGTACGGACCGGCTCACCGCCGGCGGCCCGGTGGGCGGCGCCGACGACGTCCTCGCCTTCCTCGAAGAGATCCGGGAGATCATGACCACCGAACTGCCCGCCGCCACGGACGGCTCCACCGCCACCCCGGAGGTCCGCGCATGAGCGCCCCCGAGACCACCCCCGTCCTCGCCCCGCTGCTGCCGCGCCTGCGCGCCGAACGCGCGCTCGAGGCAGCCGCCGCCTCCGCCTCCCGGCCGCTCGAGGCCCGGGGCGTCGAACTGGAGATCGGCCTGCCCGACGGCGCCCGCGCGCCCCTGCTGACCGTCCTCGCCGAGGCGCTGGCCGAGGGCCACGGCGAGCGCGCCGCCGTCCTCGTGGTCACCGCGACCACCCGCGAGGCCGAGGACCTCGTGACCGACCTGGCCGCCTGGGCACCCGCCGGTGCCGCCGCGCTGTTCCCGTCCTGGGAGACGCTGCCCCACGAGCGCCTGTCCCCGCGCTCGGACACCGTGGGCGCGCGCCTGGCCGTGCTGCGCCGCCTCGCCCACCCCGAGGAGCACGCGGAGGGCCCGCTGCGCATCGTCGTCGCCCCCGTGCGCGCCGTGCTGCAGCCCCTCGTGGCCGGGCTCGGCGAGCTGAGCCCGGTGACCCTGCGGACGGGGGAGGAGCGGGACTTCGACGGTGTGGTGGCCGCGCTCGCGGACGCCGCCTACTCCCGCGTGGACATGGTCAGCCGTCGCGGCGAGTTCGCGGTGCGCGGCGGGCTGATCGACGTGTTCCCGCCCACCGAGGACTACCCCGTGCGCATCGAGTTCTTCGGCGACGAGGTGGAGCAGATGCGCTGGTTCTCCGTGGCGGACCAGCGCTCCCTCGAGGACACCACGGAGGACGGCTCGGGCCACCCCTCCGAGCTGTACGCGCCCCCGTGCCGCGAGCTGCTGATCACGGACCACGTGCGCCGGCGCGCGAAGGAGCTGATCCCGGCCATGCCCGCCGCCGCGGACATGCTGGACCGGATCGCGGAGGGCGTCGCTGTGGAGGGCATGGAGTCCCTCTCTCCGCTGCTGGCCGAGGCCATGACGTCGCTGCCGCGCATGCTGCCCACCGGGTCGCTGACCGTCCTCGTGGAGCCCGAGCGCCTGCGCGGCCGCGCCGACGACCTGCTGGCCACCAACGAGGAGTTCCTCCAGGCCGCGTGGGCCGGCGCCGCGCAGGGAGCGGTCGCCCCGGTGGACGTGGCCGGGGCGGACCAGTCCGCCGCCGGCGGCTTCCTCACGGTGGCCGAGCTCCGCGCGGCCGCGCTCGAGCAGGACCAGGGGTTCTGGTCCGTCACCGCGCTGGTCTCGGACGCTGAGCTGCTGCCCGACGCCGCCACCCTGCGCGCCACCCTCGGCGTCCCGCAGACCTTCTCGGGCGACATCGAGGCCATGGTCGCGCACACCCGCGTCCGGCTCGCGGAGGGGTGGCATGCCGTGGTCCTCACCGACGGCCCCGGCTCCGCCCGCCGTCTCGCCGAGCTCACCACGGAGGCCGGCCTCATGGCCGCCGTGGTGGACGGGCCCCTGCCCGCGGACCTCGCCCCGGGGCGGGTCTCCATCGCGACGGCGCCCGTCGGCTCCGGCTTCACGATCCCGGACGCGCAGATCGCCCTGATCACGGAGCACGACCTCTTCGGCCGGCACCGCACCGTGGGCACGCGCGCCCCCGGGGCGCGGCTGGCCCGGAAGCGGCGCAACGCCGTCGACCCGCTGACCCTGCAGCCCGGCGACCACGTGGTGCACTCCCAGCACGGCATCGCCCGCTTCGTGGAGCTGCAGCGCCGCAAGGTCACCGGCGGCCCGCGCACCGCCCCCGGCGCCGAGGAGTCCTACCGCGAGTACCTCGTGCTCGAGTACGCGCCCTCGAAGCGCGGCGCCCCGGGCGACCGGCTGTTCGTGCCCACCGACCAGCTCGACCTGATCTCCACCTACGTGGGCGGGGAGACGCCGTCGCTGTCCAAGATGGGCGGCTCGGACTGGGCGCAGACCAAGTCCAAGGCCAAGCGCGCCACCCGCGAGATCGCCGGCGAGCTCATCCGCCTGTACTCGGCCCGCATGGCCTCGCGCGGCCACGCGTTCGCCCCGGACACCCCGTGGCAGGGCGAGCTGGAGGAGGCGTTCCCGTTCATCGAGACGCCGGACCAGCTGACCACCATCGAGGACGTCAAGAAGGACATGGAGGCGGCCGTGCCCATGGACCGGCTCGTCTCCGGCGACGTCGGCTTCGGCAAGACCGAGGTGGCCGTGCGCGCCGCGTTCAAGGCGGTGCAGGACGGCAAGCAGGTGGCCGTCCTCGTCCCCACGACGCTGCTCACCCGCCAGCACCACCAGACGTTCTCCGACCGGTTCGCCGGCTTCCCCGTGAAGGTGGCCGCGCTCTCCCGGTTCCAGACCGCCAAGGAGTCGAAGGAGGTCGTCGAGGGGCTCGCGCACGGCGAGGTGGACGTGGTGATCGGCACCCACCGGCTGCTCTCCGACCAGGTGCAGTTCAAGGACCTGGGCCTGGTGGTCGTGGACGAGGAGCAGCGCTTCGGCGTCGAGCACAAGGAGGCGCTGAAGAAGATGCGCACCAACGTGGACGTGCTCGCCATGTCCGCCACGCCCATCCCGCGCACCCTCGAGATGTCCCTCACCGGCATCCGTGAGACCTCCACGCTGGCCACCGCCCCGGAGGAGCGCCACCCCGTGCTCACCTCGGTGGGCCCGTACTCGGACCAGCAGGTCACTGCGGCCATCCGCCGCGAGCTGATGCGCGAGGGTCAGGTGTTCTACGTGCACAACCGCGTCACCACCATCGACAAGGTGGCCAAGCGCATCGCCGAGCTGGTGCCGGAGGCGCGGATCGCCGTCGCCCACGGCAAGATGAGCGAGGCCCGGCTCGAGCAGATCATGGTGGACTTCTGGGAGCGGAAGTTCGACGTGCTCGTCTCCACCACGATCATCGAGACCGGCCTGGACATCGCCAACGCCAACACCCTGATCGTGGAGGACGCCCACCGCTACGGCCTCTCGCAGCTGCACCAGCTGCGCGGCCGCGTGGGCCGTGGCCGTGAGCGGGCCTACGCGTACTTCCTGTACGACCCGCAGAAGCCCCTGGGCGAGGTGGCCCTCGAACGGCTCAAGGCCGTGGCCACCCACAACGAGCTCGGCGCGGGCATGCAGCTGGCCATGAAGGACCTCGAGATCCGCGGCGCCGGCAACCTGCTGGGCGGGGAGCAGTCCGGCCACATCGCCGGCGTGGGCTTCGACCTCTACCTGCGGATGGTGGGCGAGGCCGTGGCCGACTTCAAGGGCGAGGAGGACACCGCGCCCGCCGAGGTGAAGGTGGAGCTGCCGGTCAACGCCCATCTGCCGCACGACTACGTGCCGGGGGAGCGGCTGCGCCTGGAGATGTACCGCAACCTCGCCCAGGCCGCGGACGACG
The DNA here is from genome assembly GCF_000946635.1 of Micrococcus sp. MS-ASIII-49. Classification (NCBI taxonomy): domain Bacteria; kingdom Bacillati; phylum Actinomycetota; class Actinomycetes; order Micrococcales; family Micrococcaceae; genus Micrococcus; species Micrococcus sp. MS-ASIII-49. The sequence continues at coordinate 6,077 of NZ_JXSP01000135.1, read as the reverse complement.
CCGCCGTGGACGCCGTGGTGGAGGAGCTCAAGGACCGGTACGGCCCGCTGCCGGAGCCGGTGGAGGCGCTCGTCGCCGTCGCCCGGTTCCGCAACCGGGCGCGAGCCGCGGGCGTCACCGAGGTCATGCTGCTGGGGCAGAACGTGAAGTTCGGCCCCGCCGCGGACCTGCCGGAGTCCCGCCAGATGCGCCTGACCCGCATGTACAAGGGCGCCCAGGTCAAGCCGGCCCTGAACGGCGTCCTCATCCCGCGTCCCAAGACCAAGCCGGTCATGGGTCAGGATCTCGTGGACGTCCCGCTGCTCGAGTGGGCGCAGCAGGTGGTCGACGCGATCTTCGCGCCGGAGGGCTGAGGCGGGTCAGGCCGTCCGCACGCGGACGAGGACGCCGTGCGCCTCGAGCATCTCGAGGAAGGCGTGGACGTCGGCCGCGACGTCGGCGGGAGCGAGGCCGAACGCCTCCGCCACCTGGACCGTGACGTCCGTCGTCGACAGCGGCACCGGCGGATCCGCGACCAGGTCGTCCTCCGGGGTGCGGCCGCCCACGAGGACGTCCCAGATCACGTCGCCCGAGGCGCCCAACAGCAGCGGCTGACCGGCCTCGAGCGTCATGACGACGGCCTGGCCGCCGGCGGTGCGGGCCCACGCGATGTCGGGGGCGAGGGCCCAGCCCTCGGTGGTCTCAACGGTCACGGCGCACCGCCTTCCTCCAGGCCCAGCCGGCGAGTGCGCCGAGCCGGGCGCGTTGCTCGCGCCACAGGTCCGCACGGGTGACAGGCCGGCCCAGGCGCATCTGCAGATGGGGGCGGTTCACCGGGATCGTGCGGGCCACGAGGACGGCCCGCTCCCGCGCCGTGGCGGCCGACCGCCACCGGGTGCGGAACAGTTCAAGACCGCTCTGGCTCTCGTGCAGCGCCGCGAAGAGGGTCAGCTGCCGGGTGTCGACGCCGTCGGCGGCCTCGCCCGTGGCGACGTGCCAGGCCGCTCCCGCGTCCAGCCGGTGGGATTCCTCGCGCAGGGCGGCCCAGCTCTCGGCGGTGAGGGATTCCCGGATGTGCCGGACGTCGAGGCCACCGCGGAACGGGTCGCGGGCCGCGTGGACGATCACGACGAGCCGCTGGTGGCGCGGGCTCGGCACCGGAACGGGCCGGCCCGCGATCACGAGGTGGGCGTGCTCGCTCCACAGGGCGTCGAAGGCCGCCTCGGGGGACGCGCCGAGGCCGGGGAAGAGCCGATGCACGTCCACATACCCCAGCTGGTCATGCCAGAGCGTGGCCGCGTGCTGGAAGATCGACCCTTCCGAGAAGTCAGCGACCGGTTCCCAGGCGTGGGCGTGCAGGAGCTCGATGACGGCGGCGGCATCGGCCGGAGGGACCAGCAGGTCCACGTCCGAACTGCGGCGGTGGTCGGGGTAGACGCCGGGCTCGGTGGCGTAGCCCTTGAGATGCAGGCCGCGGATGCCGGCCCGGTCCAGCAGATGCGTGATGCGGGCGTGAGCGAGGCGGACGCGGACCTCGAGGTCCAGGGACGGCGGGGCGGCCGGTCGCTGTCCCGTCGCTCGTTCTCCCATGGCCGCGAGCATAGTCGACCGTCAGAAGGGTCCATCGGTGACCGTGCCGGCGTGCCATCCCTGGAATGTGCGACAGGGCTGGCAGTGAGCTGTGAGACTCGTCTAGACTCACCTATAGAGTTCCACAGCCGATGCTCACCGAGTATCCCGCGGTGCTCCGTCCACTCGCGTGACCCCGTTCGGGCGCGAAAGCCACACCTCGACTCGAAACGAGTGAAGCCATGCAGAAGAACACCTCCACCCTCTCCCGTCGCAAGGTGACCGCCGGCATCGCGTGGTCGGTCCCGGTCGTCGCCGCCGTCGCCGCCGCCCCGTTCGCCGCCGCCTCCCCGACCGGCTGCGCCGCCGTGACCACGGGAACCGCCGAGAAGTTCCCGGGCGGTGGCCACCCCGATGGCATCAAGCAGGCCTACGGCTTCACCATCACCATCACCAACACGTCGCCCACCCCCGTGTACGTCGACCCGGGCACGGTGACCGTGGTGTTCGGCGGTCATACCACCCGAAACGGCGAGGCGCGTCTCTACACCGCCAACCCGTGCAGGGGAGGCAAGCGACTGGCCGCCATGGACCCCGCGCTGCTCCTGCAGTCGGGCCAGTCCAAGACCTACTACTACGTGGTGAACAACACCGGCAACTCGGCCAACGAGTCCGGCTGCGTCGAGGGCAAGCTGCAGCTGGCCCTGCCGAAGGGCGCTCCCGAGGGTGCCGATCTCTGCAACGACGGCGTCGTCGAGTTCAGCAACTGCTTCGAGACCACCCCGCCCACGGCGCGCTGCTGATCGTCGGAGCACCACCACGAAGGGCCCCGCCTCCTCAGAGGCGGGGCCCTTCTGCATCCCCGTGCCCGCGTCGTCATTGCGACGACCTGGCCCTGCGGCCGGGCGCGGTCAGCGTCGTGACGTGTCGCCCGCGGTCCCGGCCGCGGCCTCGGCGGCGTCCCGGGGCGCCTGGTAGTAGGCGTCGTAGCTGCCGCCGTCCGCGCCGTAGCCCCCGCCGTAGTAGTCCGAGCCCACGCCGGAGGCCGGGGTGCCGTTGAGCACGACGCCGAGCACCCGGGCGTTGACGCCCGCGAGCATGTCCCGGGCCACCTCGAGGTGCTCCTTGCGGGTCTTGCCGTGGCGGATCACCAGGACGGTGCCGTCCACCGCCGTGGCGAGCAGGGTGGAGTCCGTGACGGGCAGCACGGGCGGGGCGTCCACGAGCACCATGTGCGTCTCGGCGAGGGCGGTGAGCAGGTCCCTCATCCGCTCGGAGCCGAGCTGTTCGGACGGGTTCGGGGGAGTGCGGCCGGCAGGCAGGAGGAGCAGCCCGTCCTCGCCCACGGGGATCAGCACGTCCTGGAGGGCGACGTCCCCGTTGAGGACCTCGGACAGGCCCACACGGCCGTCGACGCCGAACTGCAGGGCCTGACGGGGGCGCCGCAGATCGGCGTCGATGAGGATCACCGGCTGGCCGGCGGCCGCCACGGTCAGGGCCAGGTTGCCGATCACCGTCGACTTGCCCTCGCCGGGGTTGGAGCTGGTGAACGCGATGGTGCGGGGCGGATCGTCCACCGCAGCGAACCGCAGGTTGGTCCGCAGCTGACGCACCGCCTCCGACGCGCGGGGGGAGAGGGGCGCCATCGGCGCCGTGCGTTCCGCCTTCATGCTGGGGTCCAGGGGGATGGCGCCGAGCAGGCCCGCCCCGCCCGCCACCTGGGCGTCCGTCGTCGTCCGCACGTTGACGTCCAGCAGCCGCCGCAGGAACGCGACGACCAGGCCGAGGACGAGGCCTGCGCCCAGGCCGTACAGCAGGTGGCGGACGCGGTCCGGGCTCGAGGGCGCGGCCGGGGCGAGGGCGTCCTCCATGGCCGTGACCTTGACGTTGGACGTCGGATCGAGCTCGTTCGCCACGTCGGCGGTCGCCACGAGCGCCCCGTTGGCCAGCGCGGCGGCCTGCTGCGCGTCGGGGGCCACGGCGGACACCGTGATGAGGTTCGAGTTCGGCACCAGGGCGGCGCTCATGGTCGCGCCGACGGTGTCCAAGCCCTCGGCCGCGATCCGCTCACGGACCGTGCGGCTGTTGATCAGCGGGATGTAGGACTGGGCCCGGGTCTGGGCGGTCTCGGTGCCGGAGATGCTCGCCTCCCCCTCCACCGTGACGAACGCGGTCGAGGTCGCGGTGTACAGCGTGGGCTGCAACAGCGAGTAGAGGAGGCCCAATGCCAGGCCCAGGGCGGCGCACCCCAGGATCACCAGGCGGTTCGCGCGCAGCACACGGAGGAAATCGATGACGTTCATGGGGTCCCAGGATCGAAGGGCAGCGGCTCAGCTCACTCTAACAAGCGGGACAGCCCATTCCTTCGCACTCGTCTACGCTGGGCGTGAGGCGGAGACGTGCCCTGACAGGACGACGGAGGAACGGTCATGACGGTGGGGCACGGCGCGCACGGGCCGCGGCACTCCGACCCCCGCTACGTGGCCCTGCAGGCGGAGCGGGAGAGACACGCCCGCGCCGCCGCCCGCGGCACGTCCGTGTGGTCGGCCGACCCGGACGCCGTCGTCCCCCGCGAGCCCCTGCGCATCCCCGAACTGCTGCTCGGCGCCCTGCTGGCCATGGAGGCGTTCGGCGTCCCCCTCGGTCCCGTGGCGCTCCCGCTGAACGAGGCGGGCATGCTCCTGCTGTTGGCTCTGGCGCTGTGCCGACGGTCCCGCCGCGATGTCTCCGCCCTCGGGTTGACCGCCGTGCTCGCCACCGCCGTGCTGCTGTTCCTCGCGATCGTCTCCGTGTCCCAGGGCATCCCGGATCTGGACTGGCTGCGCCGGTGGGTGCGGATCGCGGCCCTCGTCGGGCTCGTCGGCTGCATCGCCGGCGGCCGGCTCAGCCTGCGCTCGCTCGCCGTCGGGCTCGGCGCCGCCATGGCCCTGAACGTGCCCCTCTTCTACGCCGGCCTCGTCCCCGCGCCCTACGGCAGTTTCCTGACCGGCATCCTCGCGGACAAGAACGTGGCGGGCCTCTACTACGCGGCCATGCCGGTCCTGGCGCTCGCCCTCGTGCGGGCGCGGCGGTGGAAGCTGATCCTGCTCGTCGCCGCCGCGGTGTGCGTCGTCCTCACGGGCTCCCGCACCTCCATGGCGGGCTTCGCCTGCGCCGTCCTGTGGCTCTGGCTGACGCCGCGGATGGGGGCGGGTCTGCGCCTGGTCCTGCTGGCGGTCCTCGCCTGGGCGGTCGCGTTCGCCGAGGAGAACCTGGCCCGCATCGCCTTCTTCGCGGACCGCACCGGCACGGACTGGCTGCGCTCGAACATCCAGGCCGAGACGGCCGTGCGCGTCGCGGAGACGCCGTGGTACGGCCGGGGCCTCACCACGGCGTACGTGGACTTCGGCGGCGCCACGTGGCACTACCACAACTCCTACGCGGGCCTCTACACCGAGGGCGGCGTCGTGCTCCTCCTCGCCGTCCTCGGCGCGTACGCGTTCTTCGGGCTGCGCCTGTTCAGCGCCCGGCTGCGCACCCCCTCACGTGTGGCGGTGGAGGCGGCGGCCGTCGTCGTGTTCGTCTCCGCGACGCAGCTGGGCGAGGTGTTCATCACGATCCCCAGCATGCTCGTCGTCGCCGCCGGCGTGACCCTCTGGCTCGACGAGCGGGACGCCCCGCTCGAGAGCGAGGTGCTCGAGCGGCGCCGCCGTCGGGTGCTGGCCGCGGCGCGCCGGGGGCAGCACGCCCCGTCCTCCGGCGGGCACGCCGTCCCCGATCTCTGACGCCGGCCGGTCAGGCGCCCGTCGGCTCCTCCTCCACGAGGTCCCCGTCGAGGGCCCGGGCGATCTCCCACGCCAGCAGCTCGACGATCGGCTGCGCGGTCTGCGCCATGGCGGCGTAGCCCTCGGCGGGGCCGCGGAACGGGTCCGGCAGATCCGCGTCCGGTCGCTCCCCCTGGGCGATCAGGCGGGAGCGCAGCTCCGCCAGCGCCGTGACGAGCGCGGTGACGCCCGCGCCCGGAGGGACCGCCGCGGCGAGCTCCTCGCCGTGGTCGCGCAGGAGGGTGCCCATGCCGAGGATCGTGAAGGTCCGGCGCACCGCCGCGGGGTCCTCACGCAGCACCTCGTCCAGGTGGTCGTCCGTCGCGGTCAGGACGAGGTCCTGGTCCGCCAGCGAACGCCCGGTCAGCTGCTGCGGTCGATGCTGCGTCAACGCGGCGCGGACTCGGCGGCTCGGCGCGAGGTCGAGCAGCGGGCCGGGGACGGTCAGCGCCTGGTTCGGTTCCGTGCCCGCGCTCGTGACCACCGCGCGGCCCCGGTCGCCGAGCAGGGCGTTGAGCTGCGCCTGCAGCGCGTACTCCACGTAGGCGGAGCGGCAGATGTTGCCCGTGCACACGACGAGGACGCGGGCGCTCGGCAGGGGGCCGGGGACACGGTCGGCCGGTGAGGCGGGCGAGGCCGGCTCAGCGGCCGCGGCGGTCGCGGGAGCCACCGCGCGCTCGGCCGGCGTCGCACGCTGCCGCGGCGCGGCGGGGTCGGCCGGGGGGG
>NZ_JXSP01000134.1:0-10012 GCF_000946635.1 Micrococcus sp. MS-ASIII-49 | reverse complement strand
GGCGCGGCGGGGTCGGCCGGGTGGGGGAGGAACGCCGGGCCGAGCCGGAACTCGGCGAGGCGATCCTCCCGCGCCGTGGCGGCCGCCGGGGCGCCGGCGTCACCGCCGTCACCCGCCGGGTGGCCGCCGTCGCGGGTCGGCACCTCGGGCTCCTCCGGCGTCGGCGGCAGGAACGGATTGCGGATCGGGGGGCGATGATCCCTGCTCATGGGTGTGTCCTCTCCGAGGCGGTCGTGACGCGCGGCAGCGCGGACGTGACGGGGTGCGGGGGCTCCACGCGTCGCAGGCGGTGCACCGGGTGCCAGCGGCGGCGCGCCCCCGTGAACGGCTTGGACAGGGGGGTGGCGAGCAGGGCGAGGCCTGCCAGCCAGCTGAGGGCGAGCGCGAGGGCGAACTTGGCGGCGTTGTCCTCCACGCCGTGGCGCGTGACCCACATCAGCACCCAGCCGTGCAGCAGCACCACCACCGTGCCCGTCCGGACCAGGGCGGTGATGGCGCGGCGCAGGGCTTGACCCGTCCCGGTGCGTCGGGCGAAGGAGCGCAGCAGCCTCTCCACCGTGGAACCGAACACGAGCACCATCCCCGCGGACATCAGGACGCCCACGGCGGGGGTGAGCACCGGCGTGCCGAAGCCGCCGAACTTGATGTTGGGCGGCTCCAGGCCCAGCCGGACCGCGACCATCCCGAGCAGCACCAGGCCGACGCCGATGAGCGTCCGGTGGCGCCGCACGTGCGGCTGGACGCGGCGACGGAACATCTCGCCGCTGAGGACGAACAGCAGGCACGGCAGGGCCAGCCCGACGCCCAGCGGCGTGCGGGCGATCGCGGAGTCCGGCACGAGGTGGGCCCACGCCAGCCCGGCCAGGCCCACGGCCCAGGCGACGGCGGACGGGAAGCGCTCGAGGAATCGGCGCAGCACCGTGGTGAAGAACAGGACGGAGATGAACCAGAACGCCCACCACGGGGGCTCCTGGTCCGCGCCCCCGTACCAGCCGGTGATCATCAGGCGCCGCAGGAGGTCGGGGTCGTCGGCGAACCACGCGAACGCGGCCACGGACATGAGCGCCGCCCACACCAGGTACGGCACCATCAGGCTCCGGAAGCGGCCCCGCACGTCCGTGGCCCAGGGGCGGCCGCGCGTCCAGAAGTAGCCGGTGAGGAAGAAGAACAGCGGCATCCGCCAGATCTCCAGGTACCGGCTGAAGGTGAGGTCCGTCAGGTACGCGTGACCCAGCACCACCGCCGCGATGGAGACAAGCCGAAGGGCGTCCACCCCCGTGTTGCGGGTGGACGCCCTTCGGCGCGCGGCGGCCGGACGACCGGTGTCAGCGATCCTCGGCTCCGGGACGGCTCAGCGGTGCGCGGCGCCGGTCTCGACGGCGTGGGCGCCGGCGGCGGCGTGCTCGACGACGGGACGGGTGTGGATGGCGGTGGTGTCCACGGTGTCGCTGCGGCCCAGGAACGTCTGGGGGATCATGAAGGCCACAGTGGCCAGGGCCAGCGCGATCAGGCCGGGGATCCAGACCGACTCGAGCGACCAGAAGCCCATGGCGTAGAGGCAGCCGAGGAACGCGCCGAAGGCGACGATGAAGGCGATCAGGGAACCCCAGACGCCGCCCACGTTGGAGTGGTCGATGGCCTTGCCGTTGCGGATCACGTGATGCTCCTTCGGTGCGGTCCCGGCCGGGGCGGACGCCCGGCCGAAGTGATGCGAGTCAGTCGGATCCCAGGATAGCAAGCGCGGAGCTGGCCCCGATCCGGGTGGCGCCGGCCTCGATCATCGCCAGGGCGTCCGCGCGGGTGCGCACCCCGCCGGAGGCCTTCACGCCGATGCGCTCGCCCACGGTGCGGCGCATCAGCGCGACGTGCTCGACGGTGGCGCCCGCGGTGGAGAAGCCCGTGGAGGTCTTCACGAAGTCCGCCCCGGCCTCGACCGCGGCCTCGCAGGCCAGGACGATCGCGTCGTCGTCCAGCAGGGCGGTCTCCACGATCACCTTGAGCAGCGCCCCGCCGTCGCCTGCGGGGCCGTCCGCGTGCGCGGCCTCGGCCACGGCGCGGACGTCCGCGACGAGCCGGTCGCGGTCCCCGGCGCGGGCCGCGGCGACGTCGAGGACCATGTCCACCTCGTCCGCGCCGGCGTCGATCGCCTGCCGGGCCTCGAAGGCCTTGACCTCCGAGGCGTTGGCGCCGAGGGGGAAGCCGATCACGGTGCAGGTCAGCACGTCCGAGCCCGCGAGCTCGGCGGCCACCAGCGGCACCCACACGGGGTTGATGCAGACGCTCTTGACCCCGGCCTCGCGGGACTCGGCCACGAGGCGGCGCACGTCCGCCTCCGAGTTGTCGGCCTTCAGGGCGGTCGCGTCGATGTACTTCGCCAGCTCGGCGGTGGTGAGGGAGACGGTCATGTCCGCCAGCCTACCGAGGCTCAGCCGCCCACGAGGGCCGTCACCTCGGCGCGCAGCGCCTCGAGCCGCTCGGCGGCCGCGGCCGGGTCGGCGTCCCGGGTGCCGAGGTAGCACTTGAGCTTCGGCTCGGTGCCGGAGGGGCGCACGAGGACGCGGGTGCCGGAGTCGGTGGCGAACAGCAGTGCGTCCGTCGGCGGCAGCCCGTCCCCGCCGGCGGCCAGGTCCCGGCGCACGGTGACCGGTTCCCCCGCGAGCGTGGCCGGCGCCTGCTGACGCAGGGCCGTCATGGTGCGGGCGATCAGGGACAGGTCCGCCACGCGGACCGAGACCTGGGCGCTGGGCATGGCGCCGGTGACCGCGTCGACGTCGGCCAGGGCGTCCGTCAGGCCGCGTCCCTGCGCTGTGAGGGCGGCGGCCAGCTCCGCGGCCATGAGGGCGGCCGTGATGCCGTCCTTGTCCCGCACCATGTCCGGGTCCACGCAGTAGCCGAGGGCCTCCTCGTAGCCGAAGCCGAGGTCCGGGGCGCGGGAGATCCACTTGAAGCCGGTCAGCGTGACGTGGTGCCTCACCCCGTTCGCCTCCGCCAGGGCGGCCAGCTGCGGGGAGGAGACCACGGAGTTCGCGGCGCTGCGGCCGGCCGCGTGCAGGGCCGGCATCGCGTGCGCGCCCAGCAGCGTCCCGACGGCGTCGCCCGAGAGCATCCGCCACGTGCGGGCACCGTCCGCGTCGGTGACGGGCGCGGCCAGGGCCAGGCGGTCGGCGTCGGGGTCGTTGGCGATCACCAGGTCCGCGTCCACCTCGGCGGCCAGGGCGAGGGCGAGGTCCATCGCCCCCGGCTCCTCCGGGTTGGGGAACGCGACCGTGGGGAAGGCCGGGTCCGGGGCGGCCTGCTCGGCCACCACGTGGACGGGGCCGAAGCCGGCGTCCTCGAGCAGGCCCGGGACCACGGCGCCGCCCACCCCGTGCAGGGGCGTGTAGACCACGCGCAGGTCGCGGTGGCCGTGCCGGTCGTCGTCGAGCACGCCGAGGGCCGCCGCGCGGTAGGCCTCCAGCAGGTCCGGCCCGGCCACGGTCCAGCCGTCGTCGGCGAGCGGGATGTCCGCGGCCCACGCCGCGTGGTCGATGCGGGCGGCGATCTCCGCGTCCGCGGGGGAGACGATCTGCGCCCCGCGACCCGCCTCGTCCGTGAGCCGCCCGCCGAGGTAGACCTTGTAGCCGTTGTCCGCGGGCGGGTTGTGGCTGGCCGTGACCATCACGCCCGCGTCCGCGCTGAGATGGCGCACCGCGAAGGCGAGCACCGGCGTCGGCAGCGGGTCCGGCAGCAGGACGGTCTGCACGCCCGCGGCCGTCAGGACGGCGGCCGTGTCCGCGGCGAAGGCGGCCGAACCGCGCCGCGCGTCGTACCCGACGACGGCCAGCGGCGGGGCAGCGTCCCGTCCGACGCCGTCCCACAGGTGGGCGGCCAGACCCGCCGCGGTACGGCGCACCACGAGCCGGTTCATGCGGGACTCGCCCGGGCCCTCCTCGGCGCGCAGGCCGGCGGTGCCGAAGGCGAGCGGCCCGGCGAAGCGCGCGGCGAGCACCGCCCGGGCGGCCGCGGCCTCCGGGCCGACGCCGGCGGCCGCGTCGAGCTCGGCGCGCAGGGTGTCCCGGTGCGCGGGGTCGGGGTCCTCCGCCGCCCACCGCTCAGCCCGGGCGAGGACGTCCTCCGGGAGCGCGGCGACGTCGTCGTGCGGGGGATGCGCGGGCATCAGAGCCGCCCCACGATGTCCGCGAGCAGACGCGCGATGCGCGGGCCGGCGGCCTGGCCGGCCTCGACGACCTCGGCGTGGGACAGCGGCGTCTCCGAGATGCCGGCGCCGAGGTTGGTCACCAGCGAGATGCCGAACACCTCCAGCCCGGCGTGACGGGCCGCGATCGCGTCCAGTGCCGTGGACATGCCGACGAGGTCGCCGCCGAGGGTGCGCGCCATCCGCACCTCGGCGGGGGTCTCGTACTGCGGGCCGGCGAACTGGACGTACACGCCCTCGCGCAGGGACGGGTCCACCTCACGGGCGATCGCGCGCAGCCGCGGGGAGTAGAGGTCGGTCAGGTCCACGAACGTGGCGCCGACGAGCGGGGTGGCGCCGGTGAGGTTGATGTGGTCCGCGATCAGGACGGGGGTGCCCGGGGCGATCTCCGGGTCCAGGCCGCCGCAGCCGTTGGTCAGCACCACGGTGCGCGCCCCGGCGGCGGCGGCGGTGCGGACGGTGTGCGCCACGGCCTGGGCGTCGCGGGACTCATAGAAGTGCGTGCGCGAGCCGAAGACGAGGGCGTGCGTGCCGTCCGGCAGTCGGACCGAGCGGATCACCGCGTTGTGGCCGGGCACCTTCGGGGCGTGGAAGCCGGGCACCTCGGCCAGCGGCACGGCGGCGACCTCGTCGCCGATCAGGCCGGCGGCCTCGCCCCAGCCGGAGCCGAGGACGACGGCGACGCGGTGCTCCGCCACGCCCGTCGCCCGGGCGATGGTGTCGGCGGCCGCGCGGGCCTCGGCGAAGCCCGGATGGTCGCCGGTCAAGGGGGAGTCGGGGGAGGGGATGCTGGTCTGGTCGGTCACGTCGTGGAGTCTAGGCGGTGTCCCGTGAGCGCGGGCTAGGACTTTCCCGTCCGCGGCGGACACAATGGAGCCCGTGAGCGAGGAAAACAGCACCTTCATCCCGTCCCTGACCATCATCGGCGGCGGCCCCGGCGGCTACGAGGCCGCCATGGTGGCCGCGAAGCTGGGCGCCCGCGTGACCCTGGTCGAGCGCCAGGGGTTGGGCGGCGCGGCCGTCCTCACGGACGTGGTCCCCTCCAAGACGCTGATCGCCGCCGCCGACTCGATGCGCCGCGTGGGCGCCTCCGTTGACCTGGGCGTCGACCTCGGCGGGGGCGACGTCCACGCGGACATGGGCCGGGTCGGCCACCGCATCCTGAACCTGGCCCACGAGCAGTCCTCGGACATCCGCGCGGGCCTCGAGCGGGTCGGCGTCCGGGTGATCGACGGCGTGGGCCGCGTCGTCGGCCCCCACGAGGTGTCCGTCCGCGCCCTCGACGACGCCGACGCCGGCGCCGAGCCCGAGATCATCACCTCGGACGCGATCCTCGTGGCCGTCGGCGCGAGCCCCCGCGAGCTGCCCACCGCCGTCCCGGACGGCGAGCGGATCTTCAACTGGAAGCAGGTCTACAACCTCAAGGAGCTTCCCGAGCACCTGATCGTCGTGGGCTCCGGCGTCACCGGCGCCGAGTTCGCCTCGGCCTACAACCGCCTCGGCGCCAAGGTCACCCTCGTCTCCTCGCGCGACCGCGTGCTCCCCGGCGAGGACGCCGACGCCGCCGAGCTGCTCGAGAAGGTCTTCGAGGGCAACGGCCTCAGGGTGGTCTCCCGCTCCCGGGCCGAGTCCGTCGAGCGGACCGAGACCGGCGTGCGCGTGCACCTCTCCGGCGAGGGCGCCGAGGACACCCCGTCGATCGAGGGCTCCCACGCGCTGGTGGCCGTCGGCGGCGTGCCGAACACGGCGGGCCTCGGCCTCGACGACGTGGGCGTGAAGCTGACCGGCTCCGGCCACGTGCTCGTGGACGGCGTCTCCCGCACGTCCGTGCCGAGCATCTACGCGGCGGGCGACTGCACGGGCAAGCTCGCCCTCGCCTCGGTGGCGGCCATGCAGGGGCGCATCGCCGTGGCCCACCTGCTCGGCGACGCCCTCAAGCCGCTGCGCCCGCACCTGCTGGCCTCGAACATCTTCACCTCGCCGGAGATCGCCACCGTGGGCGTCTCGCAGGCGCAGGTGGACTCCGGCCAGTACCAGGCGGACGTGCTGCGACTGGACTTCCACACCAACCCCCGCGCCAAGATGTCCGGCGCGGAGGAGGGGTTCGTGAAGATCTTCGCCCGTCAGGGCTCCGGCACCGTGATCGGCGGCGTGGTGGTCTCGCCGCGCGCCTCCGAGCTGATCTACGCGCTCGCGCTCGCGGTCACGCACAAGCTGCACGTGGACGACCTCGCGGACACCTTCACCGTGTACCCGTCCATGTCCGGGTCGATCGCGGAGGCGGCGCGCCGCCTGCACGTGCGCATCTGACCCAGAGACGACTTTCGGTCGTGAGATAGGCCCTATCTCACGACCGAAAGCGTCCATTCCCCCGATGTCACGTTCGACAGTGCGGGCGGGGGCCCCGGGCGGGGAACCGGGCGGGGTCAGCGTGCGGCGCGACGCTCGCGGGCCGAGGTGACGGTGTCGAGGTCCGTGTGTCGGGTCTCGGGGGAGAGGGCCAGCGCGATGACGGTGATCGCCGAGGCGGCGGCCAGGTAGTAGCCGACGTAGGCGACGTCGAACTTCTGCACCAGCCAGGCTGCGATGAACGGGGTCAGCGCCGCGCCGAGGATCGAGGACACGTTGTACGCGATGCCGGAGCCGGTGTATCGGGTGTTCGTGGGGAACAGCTCAGGCAGCACCGCGGACATCGGCCCGAAGGTCAGGCCCATGAGCGTCATGCCGGTGGCCAGGAACGCCAGCATCAGCGGCACGTTCAGCTCCGCACCCACGCCCATGTTCGCCGGCGCGAGCCACAGGCCGAACGAGAGGCCGAACACCACCATGAGCACCGAGATCACGATCAGGGTGGGGCGGCGGCCGAAGCGGTCCGCCAGCAGGCCGGAGACCGGCACGAACGCCGCGAAGAACAGGATGCCGACCAGCTGCAGCACGAGGAACTCGGCGTAGGGGACACCCAGGAAGCCGTTGGCCGGCTTGCCGATCGCGTAGGAGAGGATCCACGTGGTCATCAGGTAGAAGAGCACGTAGGTGGCGTACATGACGAAGGTGCCCAGGATCAGCTCCCACCAGTTGCGGCGGAACACCTCGCCCAGCGGCGCCTTCACACGCTGGTCGCGGTCGAGGGCGCGCTGGAAGACCGGGGTCTCCTCGAGCTTGACGCGGACGTAGAGGCCCACGGCCACCATCACGATCGAGAGCAGGAACGGCACGCGCCACACCCACGTGAGGAACGGGCCGTCGAGCACCGGGCTCGTGGAGTCGTGGTCGAAGCCGAGCACCAGCGCGAGGAACAGGCCGTTGGCCAGCAGGAAGCCGATCGGCGCGCCGAGCTGCGGCCACATGGCCGCCTGCGCGCGCTTGCCGTCCTTGGCGTACTCGGTGGCCAGCAGGGCGGCGCCGGACCATTCGCCGCCGAGCCCCAGGCCCTGGAAGAAGCGCAGCAGCGTCAGCATGGCCGGCGCCCACAGGCCGATCTGGTAGTACGTGGGCAGCAGGCCGATGAGGAACGTCGCGATGCCCATGGTCAGCAGCGAGCCGATGAGCGTGGTCTTGCGGCCCACGCGATCGCCCAGGTGGCCGAAGACGACGGCGCCCAGCGGCCGGGCGACGAACGCCGCGCCGAAGGTGGCCATGGAGGCCAGCAGGGCCGTGTTGTCATCACCGCCCGCGAAGAAGATCAGCGGGAACACCGAGACGGCGGCCGTGGCGTAGATGTAGAAGTCGTAGAACTCGATCGAGGTGCCCACGAGCGAGGCGATGATGACCCGCGAGCGGGGCACCTCCTCCGCGGAGGCGACCGCGTCCGACGTGAGATCGGTGGGGGCGCCCGGGTTCGCGGGCGGGGTGGAGTGGGACATGGTGTCTCCCTGGTATGACGGGCACAGGGGGTCGCGAGCGACCACGATGTGAGACGAAGATGCGTGTCAGGCTAAGCCTCATCGCGCCGATCGGCGAGAGTCATGTCCCCGTCGTCCACCATGCGGAACCAGCCCACGACGCCGGCGCTCCCCGCCGTCGTCGCCGGCGGCTCACTCCGTGTCGGCGATGGTGGCGATCACCGTGCCGGCCGTGACTGTCTGGCCCGGCTCGACCTCGAGACCGCTGACCACGCCCGCGCGGTGGGCCGCGAGCGGCTGCTCCATCTTCATGGCCTCCACGACCACGATCAGGTCGCCCTCGGCCACGGTCTGGCCGTTCTCGGCGGCGACCTTCACCACGGTGCCCTGCATCGGGGCGGTCAGCGCGTCCGTGCTGACGGCCGCGGCCACCGGTGCGCCGCGCTTGCCGCGGGGCCGGCGTCGTCCCGCGCCGGCCCGCTGGGCGGCGCCGGAGATCGTGTGCAGGGCCTCGCCCCACGTGGGCAGGGTGACGTCCACGCGCTTGCCGTTGACCTCCACGGTCACGGTGTGGCGCGCCTCGCGGGGGGCCGGCTCGGCCGGGGTGAGGGCGCTCGGCTCGATGTGGTTCGCGAACTCCGTCTCGATCCACCGGGTGTGCACCGAGAACGGCTCCTCCGAGCCGGCGATCTCGGGGGCGAAGGCGGGGTCGCACACCACGGCGCGATGGAAGGGCAGCACCGAGGGCATGCCGACGATCTCGGCCTCGCGCAAGGCGCGGGCGGCGCGCTGCAGGGCCTGGCGGCGGTCCGCGCCGGTGACGATCAGCTTGGCGACCATGGAGTCGAAGGCCCCGGAGACGGTCTCGCCCTCCACCACGCCGGAGTCCACGCGCACGCCCGGGCCGCTGGGCATGCGGAACGTGGTGAGCCGGCCGGGGGCGGGCAGGAAGCTGCGGCCCGGGTCCTCGCCGTTGAGGCGGAACTCGATCGAGTGGCCGCGGGGCTGCGGGTCCGTGTAGCCGAGGGCCTCGCCGCGGGCCAGGCGGAACTGCTCGCGCACGAGGTCGATGCCGGTGATCTCCTCGGAGACCGGGTGCTCCACCTGCAGGCGCGTGTTCACCTCGAGGAAGGAGATGGTGCCGTCCTGGCCCACGAGGAACTCGCACGTGCCCGCGCCGACGTAGCCGGCCTCCTGCAGGATCGCCTTGGAGGACTCCACGAGGCGGGCGTTCTGCTCGTCCGTGAGGAACGGCGCCGGGGCCTCCTCCACGAGCTTCTGGTTGCGGCGCTGCAGGGAGCAGTCGCGGGTGCCGAGCACGGCCACGTGGCCGTGCTCGTCGGCGAGGACCTGGGCCTCCACGTGGCGGGGGCGGTCCAGGAAGCGCTCCACGAAGCACTCGCCGCGGCCGAACGCGGCGACGGCCTCGCGGACGGTCGCCTCGAACGCGTCCTCGACGTCGCCGAGCTCGCGCACCACGCGGATGCCGCGGCCGCCGCCGCCGAAGGCCGCCTTGATGGCGATCGGCAGGCCGTGCTCCTCGGCGAACGCGCGCGCGGCGGCGGCGTCCGGCACGGGGCCGTCCGAACCCGGCACGAGCGGGGCGCCCGCCTGCTGGGCGAGGGAGCGGGCGGTGATCTTGTCGCCGAGGGCGCGGATGGCGTCCGGCGACGGGCCGATCCAGGTCATCCCGGCGTCGATCACGGCCTGCGCGAAGTCGGCGTTCTCGGAGAGGAAGCCGTAGCCCGGGTGCACGGCGTCGGCGCCGGCGCGGCGGGCGACGTCGAGGACCGCGTCGATCTTCAGGTAGGTGTCCGCCGAGGACGCGCCCGGCAGGTGGAAGGCCTCGTCCGCGACGGCCACGTGCAGGGCGTCGGCGTCCGGATCCGAGTAGACGGCGATCGAGGCGATGCCGTGGTCGCGGGCGGCGCGGGCCACGCGCACGGCGATCTCGCCGCCCGCGACCACGGCATCG
>NZ_JXSP01000133.1:0-217 GCF_000946635.1 Micrococcus sp. MS-ASIII-49 | reverse complement strand
TGCAGCGGCTCGCCCGTGGCCACGTAGGCCTGGATCTCGGCCTCGGTGACGGCGCCGAAGCGCACGACGGCGGACACCACGCCCGCCTCCGCGGCCATCCCGGACCCGGCCCCGGGCTCCGGCAGCACCAGGCCCAGCCAGTGGCCCGAATGCAGCACGCCCTCCCGGCCGGCCTGGGCGCGCCAGCGCTCGACGGCGACCTCGGGCTCGTAGGGCT
>NZ_JXSP01000132.1:0-347 GCF_000946635.1 Micrococcus sp. MS-ASIII-49 | reverse complement strand
AGCACGAGCGTGGGGGCCTCGACGCCGGCGGCCGCCACCCGGGCGGCCACGTCGCGGCCCTTGGCCTCCGCCAGCAGGCCTGCCAGCTCCGCCGGCGACGGGTCGCCCGCCGCCGCGCCCACGGCCGCCTCGTCCACCCCCGAGACGACGACGCGGAACGGCATCCGCGCCCGGGTCAGGACCTCCGCCCGGCCGGGGGAGGCCGAGCCGAGCACCAGCCGCAGGCCCGTGCCGGGGCCGGCCGCGCCGTCGTCGTGCGGGATCACGCGAGCGCCTCCCGCAGGGTGTCCAGGCCCATGCCGCCCAGGCGCAGGGCCCGGGTGTGGAAGGCCTTGAGGTCGAAGTCG
>NZ_JXSP01000131.1:0-343 GCF_000946635.1 Micrococcus sp. MS-ASIII-49 | reverse complement strand
CGAGCAGGCGGGCGTTGAGCTCGTCGTCGGCGCGGGCGCCGGCGGGGGAGAAGTCCGTGTACTCGGTCTCCCGGCCGGGGAAGCCGAGCTCGGTGGCGGTGTCCGGATGCAGGGCGAGGAGGTCGGTCACGTAGCGCTCGGCGAGCGCGTCGATGGCGGACGGGGTGCGGGCGCCGTCGGCGGCGGCCTCGGAGGTGTGCTGGGTCATACCGGCACTCTAGGCGCTGGCGCCCGCCTCCCGGCTCACTGCGGGCCCGCGCCCTGACGCCACTGGCCGCGGCCGGGCCGGGCCCACAGGCCCAGGTCGCCGCGACGGCGGAGCGTGCGGTCCAGGGGGCGGGGG
>NZ_JXSP01000130.1:0-35271 GCF_000946635.1 Micrococcus sp. MS-ASIII-49 | reverse complement strand
GGGGGTCGGCGGCCACGGCGGCGAGCCGGGCGGCTTCGGCCCGGGCCGCGGCGGCCGCCTCGAGGACGGCGGCCAGCGCGGCCATCTCCTCCGGCTCCAACTCCGGGCCGCTGAGCTGCAGCGGGTCGGCCGGCGCCGGCGTGGCCTGCGTGGACTCGTCGTTCTCGTCCGGGGTGCCCGGACCCAGCGGGGCGCTCACAGCGGCATGTTCCCGTGCTTCTTGGCGGGGCGGGCCTCGCGCTTGTGCAGGGTGGCGCGCAGGGCGCGGATGAGCTGGCCGCGGGTGGCGTGCGGGGGCACCACGGCGTCCACGTAGCCCAGCTCGGCGGCCTGGTACGGGTTGAGCAGCTCGGCCTCGTAGTCGGCCACGATCTCGGCCCGGCGCGCGTCGACGTCGCCGCCCGCCTCCGCCGTCGCCTTCAGGTCGCGCCGGTACAGGATGTTCACGGCGCCCTGGGCGCCCATCACGCCGATCTGGGCGCTCGGCCAGGCCAGGTTCAGGTCCGCGCCGAGCTTCTTGGAGCCCATCACGATGTACGCGCCGCCGAAGGCCTTGCGCGTGATCACGGTCAGCTTCGGCACGGTGGCCTCGGCGTAGGCGTAGATCAGCTTGGCGCCGCGGCGGATGATGCCGTTGAACTCCTGGTCCGTGCCGGGCAGGAACCCGGGCACGTCCACGAGGGTGATGATCGGGATGTTGAACGCGTCGCAGAAGCGCACGAACCGCGCGGCCTTCTCCGAGGCGGCGATGTCCAGGGTGCCGGCGAACTGCATCGGCTGGTTCGCGACGACGCCCACGCTCATGCCGTCCAGGCGGGCCAGGCCGGTGATCACGTTGGGCGCGTACAGCTCCTGCAGCTGCAGCAGGTGGCCCTCGTCCACGATCGAGGCGATGACCTCGAGCATGTCGTAGGGCTGGTTGGCGGAGTCCGGGACGATCTCGTCCAGGGCGAGGTCCTCGTCCGTGGGCTCCGGGTCCGCGGCCTCGAAGGTCGGGGCCTCCGCGAGGTTGTTGGAGGGCAGCAGCTCGAGCAGCTCCTGCACGTAGGCGATCGCGTCCTCCTCCGAGGAGGCCATGTAGTGGGCGGTGCCGGAGGTGGCGTTGTGCGAGCGGGCGCCGCCGAGGGTCTCCATGTCCACATCCTCGCCCGTGACGGTCTTGATCACGTCCGGGCCGGTGATGAACATGTGCGAGGTCCGGTCCACCATCACCACGACGTCCGTCAGCGCCGGCGAATAGGCCGCGCCGCCGGCGGAGGGGCCCATGATCAGCGAGATCTGCGGGATCATGCCCGAGGCCAGGACGTTGTTCCGGAAGATGTCCGCGAACTGGGCGAGGGAGGCCACGCCCTCCTGGATGCGCGCGCCGCCGCCGTCGAGGATGCCGATCACGGGGCAGCCGTTGCGCGCGGCGAACTCCTGGACCTTCACGATCTTCTGCCCGTTGCGCTCGGACAGCGAGCCGCCGAACACGGTGAAGTCCTGCGAGTAGACGGCCACCTGGCGCCCGTCCACGGTGCCGAAGCCGGACACCAGGCCGTCGCCGGCCGGGTGCTTGGCGTCCATGCCGAACGCGGTGGTGCGGTGCACGGCCAGCGCGTCCAGCTCCACGAAGGAGCCCTCGTCCAGGAGGAGGTCGATCCGCTCGCGCGCGGTGTGCTTGCCGCGAGCGTGCTGGCGCTCGACGGCGTCCGGGCCGCCGGGCGCGGCCGTCGCCTCGAGCCGCCGATGCAGGTCGGCCAGCCGGCCGGCCGTGGTGGTCAGGTCGGGATCGGTCACACGTCCTCCTTGTGGTGGTCCGCCAGATGCGGAGGCTCAGTCGGCCAGTGTACGGGCCACCGCGGACGCCCACGGTTGGAGGAAGCCCACAAACGGCGAGGACGTCGGCCCGGACTGCCCGTCCGCGCGCCCCGGCGGCGGATCGGCCCGCCCAGCCCGCCCCCGGGAACGCCGTGTATATCTAGGGGCATGCAGCCCGACGACGCCCCCACACCGGATCTGACCTGGCTGGACTCCGCCGGCTCCACGCAGGATGAGCTCCTCGCACGGTTGGACCGCGAGGGGCACCGGCACGGTGCGGCCGTGGCCACCGCGGACCAGCGGGCCGGCCGGGGTCGGCACTCCCGCGTGTGGAGCGCCGCGCCGGGGGCGGCGCTCGCCCTGTCCGTGTACCTGCGTCCCGAGTCCGGCGGGGTGCCGGTCTCTCCGGCCCACCTGAGCTGGCTCTCGCTCGTCGCCTCCGCCACGGTCGCCGAGCGCCTCGCGGCCCGGGGCGTCCCGACGCACGTGAAGTGGCCGAACGACGTGCTCGCCACGGACGGGCGCAAGCTGTGCGGCGTGCTGGCCACGGTGGCGCTGTCCTCGGATGGCAAGGGGCCCGGCGTCGCCGTCGGGATGGGCGTGAACCTGGACCACCACGGGGCCGCCCCGGTGGACACCGCCACGGACCTGGCGGAGTGGATCGGCGCGGACGCCGTGCCCGCGCCCCGGGACCTCGCGGTCGAGCTGCGGGACGCCGTCGTGGCGGCCGTGGTCCGCTTCGCCGCGGGCGTGGCGGGGCAGACGGCGCCCGTGGACGGGCGTCACCCCGCCGTGGCGGCCGTGGCGGACCGGCTCTCCACGCTGGGCCGCGCGGTGCGCGCCGAGCTGCCCGGCGGCGGCGTGCTGGAAGGCACGGCCGTGGGCCTCGGCCCGGGCGGCACCCTGCGGGTGAGGCACGTCACACCGGACCGTGGCACAATCGAGACCGAGGTCAGTGCGGGGGACGTGGCCCACCTGCGTGGAGACGTCCATCGCGGCGCATGACACATCCGTCCCGGTCAGGAGGTGACCGCCGTGCGACTCGAGCCCGGTGAGCAGGTGATGGTGCGCACCCGCACCCACCCGCGCGCGCTGCTGCGCCCCGCCGCGGTCCTCGTGGCCGTCGCGTTCCTGCTCGGCCTGGCCGTCGGCGTGCTCGCACGCCCCGACCTGCCCGGGATCGTCGCCGCGAACCGCGCCGTGCTCGAGGCGGTCGCGTGGGTGGTCGCGGCGCTCGTCCTGCTCCCCGGCACCGTCCGCCCGCTGTGGCGCTGGGTCTTCCGGCGCACCGTGGTCACCGACCGCCGCATCCTCCAGCGCGCCGGCGTCGGCGGGTCCGGGGCCGCCATGCCGCTCGTGTCCATCGCCGACGTGCAGCGGCGCCGCCGCGGCTCGGGCGCCGGAGACCTGCACATCCTCTTCCAGGAACCCGCCCGCCAGGTCCACTGGCGGCTGCGTGACGTCCCCGAGGCCGCGCGCTTCGAGGAGGCCCTGGCTCACCTGACCCGCCAGGCCCGCGCCGCGACCTGGCCCGCCCCCGTCCCGACAGGAGACCTCCGATGAGCCGTCCGGAGACACCGGACACCGCACCGCTGCCGATCGTCCCGCCGGCCGAGGACACGACCGCCCGCGACGCCGAGGCACGGCCCGCCGGCTGGACGAGCGCGATGCGCACGCTCGACGCCGGCCTGGTGGTGGGCCCGCGCGCCTACACCTCGCGGGAGGTGGCGCAGCGCCTCGGCGTCTCGATGGCCTCCGCCCGGAAGATCTGGCGTGCGCTGGGCTATCCGACGTCGCCGGAGGGGCACAAGGCCTTCACCGAGGCGGACATCGAGGCGTTCGAGTCCGTGCTCACGCTCGTGCGCTCGGGGACGCTGAACGAGGACACCGCCATCTCGCTGGCCCGCTCGATCGGGCAGATGACGGACCGCATGGTGGTGTGGCAGATCGAGGCGCTCGTGGAGGACAAGATCGCCTCCGAGGACCTGACGGACCCGGAGGCGCGGCGGGCCGTCGTCGACATGCTCCCGGACATGGTCGGACCGCTCGAGAAGGCCATGCGGATCGTCTACCGGCGCCAGCTCAACCGCGCCGTGCAGCGCCTGACCGTGCGCGTGGAGGCCGGGCTGGCGGCCAGCGCCCAGGGCCGCGACGGCTCCGAGTCGGATGCGCCGCTGCCGCTGGCCCGCGCCGTCGGCTTCGCGGACATGGTCTCCTACACGACGCTCTCCCGGACCATGGACGACCGGACGCTGGCCCGCATGGTGCTGCGCTTCGAGTCCCTCGCCGCGGAGACCATCTCGGCCGGCGGCGGCTGGCTCGTGAAGACCATCGGCGACGAGGTCATGTTCAACGCCGAGACCCCCGAGGCCGGCGCCGCGATCGCGCTCTCCCTGGCCGAGACCATCGCCGCGGACGAGGAGCTGCCCTCGGCGCGCGTCGCCCTGACATGGGGACGGGTGCTCTCCCGCATGGGGGACATCTACGGGCCCACCGTGAACCTCGCCGCGCGGCTGACGTCCCTGGCCGATCCGGGTACCGTGCTCGTGGACGCCATGACCGCTGCGGCCCTGTCCCGGGACGAGCGCTTCGTGCTCGTCCCGCAGCCGCCCAGGATCGTCCGCGGGTTCGGAGAGGTCCGCCCCTCCCTGCTCTTGGACGGGTCGGCCCAGACCCTGCTCGCCGACTGATCGAGGACCCCGTGGACCCCCGCCCCGAGACCCCGTCCGCGCCGCGGCCCCAGGCCGCGGGCGCCACCCACGTGGGCGCCGTCCGCGACCTGAACGAGGACGCGTGGACCCTCGTCGGGGAGCCGCTGGTGCTCGCCGCCGTGGCCGACGGCATGGGCGGGCACGAGGCCGGCGAGGTGGCCTCGGCCGCCGCGATCGAGACCCTGCGCCGCCGCGCCCCCGAGGTGCTCGCCCCGGGCACGGCCCACACGCCCCAGGAGCTCGGCCACCTGATCCACGAGGCGGACGCCGCCGTCGTCGAGGCCGGGCTGGGGCGCTCCGGCACCACCCTGACCGTCCTGGCCTGCCTGGACACGGAGCGCGGCCGCTGGGCTGTGGCCAACGTCGGCGACTCCCGGGTGTACCTGCGGCCCGTCGGCTCGCCGGTGCTCCAGCAGCTCACGGTGGACCACTCGGCGGTCCAGATGCTCGTCGACGCGGGGGAGCTCACCCCCGCCGAGGCCCGCGTCCATCCCCGCCGCAACGTCATCACCCGCGCGCTCGGCTCGCGCGAGGCGCTCACGGTGGACGTGGCCGAGATCCCCCTCGCCTCCGGGGACCTCGTGCTGCTGTGCAGCGACGGCCTGACCGGCGAGCTGCTGGACGAGGAGATCCGCGCGCTGATCGACGACGCCGACACCCTCGAGGACGCCCTCGAGAAGCTCATCGGCGCCGCCCTGTGGCGCGGCGGCCGGGACAACATCACGGCGGTGCTCGTGCGCATCCCCTGACCCGGGTGCGCCGTCCGGGACGCCGACTACGCTGGGCCGGGTGAGCACCCCCAAGGAATCCGCCGCCCAGCCCGATCCGCAGGACATCCCCGCCGCGGACCTGCGGGAGGAGTACGAGGACCTCGTGGAGCGGGTCCGCGCCGCCCGGACCGCCTACTACCAGCGGGACGCCCCGGAGATCTCGGACGCCGAGTACGACGCGCTGTACCGCCGCCTCGAGGACCTCGAGGCCCTGCACCCCGAGCTCGTGGCCAACGACTCGCCCACCCAGGAGGTCGGCGGCGAGGTCTCGGAGGCGTTCGCCCCCGTCCGGCACGGGGCCCGCATGTACTCGCTCGAGGACCTGTTCTCCATCGAGGAGCTCGAGGTCTGGTTCCGCCGCGCGGCGCAGGCCCTGACGCAGGTGCGACCGGGCGTGGCGCCCCGCTGGCTCGTGGAGGTGAAGATCGACGGGCTCGCCGTCGCCCTGCGCTACCGGGACGGGCGGCTCGTGCAGGCCGCCACCCGCGGCGACGGCGTCACGGGCGAGGACGTCACCGCCAACGTGCGCACCATCGGGGACATCCCGCACGAGCTCTCCGGCGAGGGCTGGCCCGCCGAGTTCGAGGTGCGCGGCGAGGTGTTCATGTCCTCCGCCGCCTTCGCCGAGCTCAACGCGCGTCGTGCCGAGGAGGGTCAGACGCCGTTCGCGAACCCGCGCAACGCCGCCGCCGGCGCCCTGCGTCAGAAGGACCCGGCCGTCACCGCGCAGCGCCCGCTGGCCATGTTCGTGCACGGCATCGGCTCGGTCGAGGCGTTCGGACTGGAGTCCCAGCACGAGGTGTACGACGCGCTCGCGGGCTGGGGCCTGCCCGTGAGCCCCTACACCCGCGTGGTGGAGGGTGCGGACGAGGAGGCGTTGGCCGCCGTCGTCGCGGTGATCGAGGAGTACGGCCGGCGCCGGCACGAGCTGATCCACGAGATCGACGGCATCGTGGTGAAGGCGGACGCGTTCGCGGACCAGCGCTACCTCGGCCACACCTCCCGCGTGCCCCGCTGGGCGGCGGCGTACAAGTACCCGCCGGAGGAGGTGCACACGCTGCTGCGGGACATCGCGGTCTCGGTGGGCCGCACCGGTCGGGTGACCCCGTTCGCGGTGTTGGAGCCGGTCACCGTGGCCGGGTCCACCGTCTCTCTGGCCACCCTGCACAACCAGGACGTGGTCAAGGCCAAGGGCGTGCTGATCGGGGACACCGTGGTGGTGCGCAAGGCCGGGGACGTGATCCCCGAGGTCGTGGGCCCCGTGCTGCCGCTGCGCGAGAAGGCGATCGAGGCGGGCCGGGAGCTGCGCGAGTTCGTCATGCCCGCGCACTGCCCCTCGTGCGGCACGCCGCTGGCCCCGGCCAAGGAGGGGGACGTGGACCTGCGCTGCCCCAACGCCCGCTCCTGCCCGGCCCAGCTGGCCGGCCGCGTCGAGCACCTGGCCAGCCGCGGCGCCTTCGACGTGGAGGCGCTCGGCGAGGAGGCCGCCCGCTGGCTCGTCCAGGGCCCCGGCGAGGACCCGGCCGAGCACGAGGGGCAGGTGCGCCCCGAGGGTCCCGGCCCCATCACGGCGGAGGCGCAGATCTTCGACCTCGCCTCCGGCACGCCGGAGGAGATCACCGGCCCCCGCGGCGAGGACGGGCTGACGGACCTGCAGCGCTCCCTCGGCGAGGTCCGCGTGTGGCGCGAGGGCCGTACGAAGGTGGACGGCCGCATGGTGCCCTCGGGCGTGTTCACGCTCAAGCCGTACTTCTTCACCGCCGGCACCGCGAAGAAGCCGTCCGCGCCCACGGCCAACACGCTCCGCCTGTTCGACGAGCTCGAGAAGGCCAAGTCCCAGCCGCTGTGGCGCACCCTCGTGGCGCTGTCCATCCGGCACGTGGGCCCGACGGCGGCCCGCTCGCTGGCCACGGCGTTCGGTTCGATGGCGGCGCTGCGCGCGGCGGCCGAGGCCGGCGACCGGGACCGGCTGGCCGAGATCGACGGCGTCGGCCCGATCATCGCGGACGCGCTCATCGAGTGGTTCGCCGAGGACTGGCACCGGGAGATCGTGGACCGCTGGGCTGCGGCGGGCGTGGTCATGGAGGACGAGCAGGACGAGTCCACCCCGCGCACGCTCGAGGGCCTGACCGTGGTGGTCACCGGCTCGCTCGAGGGCTTCTCCCGCGACTCCGCGAAGGAGGCGATCCTCGTGCGCGGCGGCAGGGCCTCCGGGTCCGTGTCCAAGAAGACCGACTTCCTGGTGGCCGGCGAGGCCGCCGGCTCCAAGCTGGACAAGGCGCAGTCCCTCGGCGTGCCCGTGCTGGACGAGGCCGGGTTCACGGCGCTGCTGGCCGGTGGCCCGGACGCCGTGCGCCCGGCGGGCACGGACGACGCCACCGACGACGCCGCAGAGGGGGAGGCCTCGGCATGAGCGCGCGCACCACGGTCCCGGGCCTGCTCGTGGTCGCCAAGGCCGCCGCGCGCGCTGGCGCGGACGTCCTGGCCCGGCGCTGGACCGGTCACCACCCGGCCGTCCCGCTGGGCATCGAGGAGATCGGCGCGCAGACGAAGTCCTCCGGCTCCGACTGGGTCACCGACTACGACCGCCGCGCCGAGCAGGCCGTCCGGGAGGTCGTCGCCGGCTACCGCCCCTCGGACGAGATCACCGGCGAGGAGTACGGCGCCACCCGTCCGGCCGAGCCGTCCGGGTACCGCTGGTCCATCGACCCGCTGGATGGCACCACGAACTTCGTGCGCGGGCTTCCGCAGTTCTGCACCTCGGTGGCCGTCACCGGCCCGGTGGACGCCGAGACCGCCGACCTGCTGGGGGTGGCCGAGGGCACCGAACGCTGGCTGGCCGGCGTCGTGGCGGCGCCCGCGCTGGGGCGCACCTGGTACGCGAGCGCGGGCCGGGGCGCCTTCAGCACCGCGGACGCGACGACGGCGGGCGTGGACCTGCCCGACCGCGATGCCGCCCCCGTGCGGCTCACCGGTCCCCTGCCCGGACGCTCGGGGCGACTGCTCGCCACCGGCTTCGGCTACGACCCCGCCCGCCGGGCCCTGCAGGTGCGGGCGCTCGCGGCCCTGCTGCCCGCGTTCGGGGACGTGCGACGGATCGGCTCGGCGGCGCTGGACCTGTGCATGGTCGCCGACGGCACCCTGGACGCGTACGCCGAGTTCGGCACGCAGGAGTACGACTGGGCCGCCGGCGCGTTGGTGGCGGAGGAGGCCGGCGTCGCGGTGACGCGGCCCGCCTCGGCGGACGGCACGGCACATCCTGACTGGATGGTGGCCGGCGACGTGGACGGGTCCGCCCTGGCCGCCGTGACGGGGGAGAGGGCATGAGGCGGATCGTCGGAGACCCGTGGTTCTACCCGGTCCTGTTCGTGGCCGGCGGACTGACGTTCATGATCGCGGGGACGCGCCTGCAGCAGGTCGGCATGATCGTGGCCGGGCTCGTCCTGGCCGGCTACGCGGTCACGTACCGGTGGGCGGTCCGGGTCCGCTCGCGGCCGTTCGCCGGCGCGCAGGCGCACGTCGAGCGCGGCGGCGTCGTCGTGTTCTGGCGGCCGGGCTGTTCGTTCACGAGGCGGCTGGTCACGGAACTGACGGCGCAGGAGCGGGAGCGCGCCTACTGGGTGAACATCTGGCAGGAGCCGGCGGCCGCGACGTTCCTCGAAGGGCTGCACGAGGCGCGCGACGGCCACCCCCACCAGGCCGTGCCCACCGCCTGGCTGCGTCGGCGCGACTACGTCGTGGCCACGGACGCGACCCGCGCCCGCCTGAAGGACACGCTGCGCCAGCGCGCCGGAGGTGACGCATGAGCGCCCTCGTCCGCCCGCTGCGCCCCGAGGACCACGAGGCGGTCGCCGAGCTCACCCTGGCGTCCTATGTCGACGGCGGCCACATCGCCCCCGACGACGCCTACGTGAAGACCCTCATGGACGTGGCCGACCGGGCCGGCCGCGCGGAGGTGCTCGTGGCCGAGGTCGACGGCGAGGTGGCCGGGTCCGTGGTGCTCACCCCGCCCGGCTCGCCCCTGGCCGAGACCTCCGGCGACGGGGAGTACGAGTTCCGCATGCTCGCCGTGCACCCGCGGTTCCACCGCCGCGGGGTGGGCGGCGCCCTGCTGGCCGAGATCGTGGCGCGGGCCCGCGCCGAGGAGGGCGTGGACGCCGTCGTGCTGACCACCATGCCCTCCATGACCGGCGCCCACCGGATGTACGAGCGCGCCGGCTTCGTGCGCGTCCCGGAGCGGGACTGGCTCCTCGCGGACGTGGTGCCGGACCTCGACCCGGCCGACGAGACCGGCCCGTTCCTCGTCTACCGGCTCGCGCTGGACTGACCCCGGGCGGGACATCGGCACCGGGACCCCATTCGGGGCGGGAAATCCCTGTCATGCGGGCCCGGAGCGCCGCGGTGGGGTGGATCTCCCGCCTCGAAGCGGTGGCGGCGGCCGGGCAGGCCCCGGCACTAGACTCGATTCCGATGTGGCCGCCGCCGCGCCGGCGTCGTCCACCCCGCCCCGACCCGTCACACGAGGAGATCCATGCCTGAGATCACCCGGGATCAGGTGGAGCATCTGGCTCGCCTGGCCCACATCCGGATGACCGACGAGGAGCTGGACACGATGTCCGGCGACCTGGAGAAGATCCTGGAGCACGTCTCCGCGGTCCAGGCCGCCGCGGGCGACGACGTGACGCCGACGTCCCACCCCATCGCGTTGGAGAACGTGTTCCGCGAGGACGTGCCGGCCGGCATGCTCACGCAGGAGGAGGCCCTCGACCAGGCGCCGGACTCCGAGGACGGCCAGTTCAAGGTCCCCGCCATCCTGGACGGAGAGTGATCACCCCCATGACCGAGACGTTCGACGTGAACGCGACCCTCGGCGCCGACGAGCTCGTCCGGCTCACCGCGCTGCAGATGGCCGAGCGCCTGCGCGCCGGCACCACCACCTCCGTGGAGCTCGTCCAGGCCCACCTGGACCGCATCGCCGCCCACGACGGCGACGTGCGCGCCGACGCCGCCGGCGACCGCGGCGTGCGCGCCTACCTCCACGTGAACACGGACGAGGCCCTCGCCGTCGCCGCCGAGGTGGACGCGATCCGTGCCGCCGGCGGCCCCGAGGCCGACGCCCTGCACCCGCTGGCCGGCGTGCCCGTGGCCGTGAAGGACAACATCGTCACGCGCGGCCAGCCGACCACGGCCGCCTCCCGCATGCTCGAGGGCTGGCTCAGCCCGTACGACGCCACGGTGGTGGCCCGCCTCCGCGAGGCCCGCCTGCCGATCCTCGGCAAGACCAACCTCGACGAGTTCGCGATGGGCGGCTCCACCGAGCACTCCGCGTTCGGCATCACCCGCAACCCGTGGGACGGGGACCGGGTGCCCGGCGGCTCGGGCGGCGGGTCGGCGGCCGCCGTCGCCGCCTTCCTGGCCCCCTTCGCCCTCGGCTCGGACACCGGCGGCTCCGTGCGTGAGCCCGCCGCGTTCACCGGCACGGTCGGCGTGAAGCCCACCTACGGCGCGGTCTCCCGCTACGGCCTCATCGCCATGGCCTCCTCGCTGGACCAGATCGGCCCCGCCGCCCGCACCGTGGCCGACACCGCGGCGCTGCAGCAGGTCATCGCCGGCCACGACCCGCAGGACTCCACGTCCCTGGCCGACGAGCCGGCGGACCTGACCGGCGCGGCCCGCGGCCGCGACCTGGCGGGGCTGCGCGTCGGCGTCGTGACGGACCTGCCGGCGGACGCGTTCCACCCGGGCATCCGGGCCGGCTTCGACGAGCACGTCGCGGCCCTGCGTGAGGCCGGCGCGGAGATCGTGGAGGTCTCCTGCCCCAGCTTCGACGCCGCCCTCGGGGCGTACTACCTGATCATGCCCTCGGAGGCCTCCTCCAACCTGGCCCGCTTCGACGGCGTCCGCTACGGCCACCGCGTGGTGCCCGACGGCGGCGGCACGATCGAGCAGGTCATGGGCGCCACCCGCGCCGCCGGGTTCGGCGCCGAGGTCAAGCGGCGCATCATCCTGGGCACCTACGCGCTCTCCGCCGGTTACTACGACGCCTACTACGGCTCCGCGCAGAAGGTCCGCACGCTCGTGCAGCAGGACTTCGCCCGCGCCTTCGAGCGGGTGGACGTCCTCCTCACGCCCACCGCGCCGACCCCGGCGTTCGAGCTGGGCGCCAAGACGGACGACCCGATGACCATGTACGTCAACGACCTGGCCACCATCCCGGCCAACCTCGCCGGCGTCCCGGGCATGTCCGTGCCGGGCGGCGTCGTCGACGGGCTGCCCTACGGCCTGCAGCTGATGGCGCCCGCGCGCGAGGACGCCCGCCTGTACGAGGCCGGCGCCGCGCTCGAACGCCTCGTCGGGGAGCGCCGGGGCGGGCCGGTGTGGGCCGAGGCCCCCGAGCTGGAGAAGGGCGCGCAGCGCGCCACCACCGCGACCACGGCAGGAGGCCGGGCATGAGCCACGCAGAGCAGACCATGGACTTCGCGGAGGCGATGGAGCGCTTCGACCCCGTGCTGGGCTTCGAGGTGCACGTGGAGCTGAACACCGCCACGAAGATCTTCTCCTCGGCGCCCAACGCGTTCGGCGACGAGCCGAACACCAACGTGACCCCGCTCGACCTCGGCCTGCCCGGCACCCTGCCGGTGCTCAACCGCGAGGTCGTGGAGTACGCGATCCGCCTGGGCGTGGCCCTGGACGCGCAGGTCGCCGAGACCTGCCGGTTCGCGCGGAAGAACTACTTCTACCCGGACACGCCGAAGAACTTCCAGACCTCCCAGTACGACGAGCCGATCGTCTTCGACGGCCACCTGGACGTCGAGTTGGAGGACGGTGAGGTCTTCCGCGTGGAGATCGAGCGCGCGCACCTCGAGGACGACGCCGGCAAGCTCACCCACGTGGGCGGCTCCGGGCGGATCCAGGGCGCCTCCGCGTCCCTCGTCGACTACAACCGTGCGGGCGTGCCGCTCATCGAGATCGTCACCAAGCCGATCGTCGGCGCCGGTGCGCGGGCCCCCGAGCTGGCCCGCGCCTACGTCACCGCGATCCGGGACATCGTGCAGGCCATCGACATCTCCGACGCGCGGATGGAGCGCGGCAACGTCCGCTGCGACGCGAACGTCTCGCTGATGCCCAAGGGCGCCACCGAGTTCGGCACCCGCACCGAGACGAAGAACGTGAACTCCACGCGCGCCGTGCAGCACGCGGTCACCCACGAGATCCAGCGCCAGGCCGCGGTGCTCGCCGCGGGCGGCACCGTGACGCAGGAGACCCGCCACTGGCACGAGGACACCCGCAGCACCACCTCGGGCCGCCCGAAGTCGGACGCGGACGACTACCGGTACTTCCCCGAGCCGGACCTCGTGCCCGTGCACGTGGACGCCGCGTGGGTCGAGCGCGTGCGCGCGGCCATGCCCGAGCTGCCGGCCGTGCGGAACAAGCGGCTCAAGGCCGAGTGGGGCTTCTCGGACGAGGAGTTCCGCGACGTCGTCAACGCCGGCGTCCTGGACGAGATCGTCGCGACCGTGGAGGCCGGCGCCTCCGCGGCGGCCGCCCGCAAGTGGTGGATGGGCGAGATCGCCCGCCTGGCGAACGCCCGCGAGGTCGCCGTCGCCGAGCTGGGGATCACCCCGGCACACGTGGTGGAGGTCGAGGAGCTGATCACCGCGAAGACGATCAACGACAAGATCGCCAAGCAGGTGCTCGGCCTGGTGGCCGACGGCGAGGGCGCCCCGAAGGATGTCGTCTCGGCGAAGGGCCTGGCCGTGGTGTCCGACGACGGCGCGCTCACGGAGGCCATCGACGCCGCGATCGCCGCCAACCCGGACGTGGCCGAGAAGATCAAGGGCGGCAAGATGGCCGCCGTCGGCGCCCTCATCGGCCCGGTCATGAAGGCCACCCGCGGGCAGGCCGACGCCGGCCGCGTCCGCGAGATCGTCCTGGAGCGCCTGGGCGTGTCCTGACGACCGCGCGGGCCCTCAGCTGTCCAGGGCGGTGAGGGCTCGCGCCACGCGGGGCAGGGTCTTGCGCAGCAGGCGCCGCCAGGACCCCGCGGCCAGCCCGCCGACGATCGCGTCCCGGGCCGCCGCGTCGTCGAGCGTCTCCAGGGCCATCGCCCCGAGCCACACGCGGGCCCGGCGCGCCTCGGCCGCGTCCCGGGCCAGGTCGGGCACCTTCTCCTCGCCGTGCCACAGCGCCAGGTAGGCGACGTTGAGGGCGGGGTCCCACGCGCACGCGAGGTCCCAGTCCAGCACCCCGGCCAGCGCCCAGCGCAGCGGGGCGCGCGGGTCCTCGTCCTCGGGCACGGCGCGCCAGCGCATGTTGTGCCCGGCCAGGTCGCCGTGCACGAGCGACGGCGGCACGGGCGGCGCGGCGGTCCACGTCGTCACCGTGTCCGCGAGGGCGGCCACCGCGTCCGGCCACGCCTCGGCGCCCAGCCGCGTGTCGACGTCGTGGCCCTCCCACGCGCCCAGGCGCGCGGCGACCGCCCCCGGCAGCGCCGCGACGTGCCGGGCGCGCTCCGGCGTCCACGGGCCGCGGAAGGCGAACGGGCGGCCGAGGTGCGGGGCGATCCGCGGGTCGGTGACGTCCACGGCGGCGAGGTCGTCGAGGACGCCGCGCAGCACGTCCGGATCGCCTTCGTGCGGCGGGTGCGGGCCGCCCGGGAGGAAGCGCTGCAGCACCGCGGCGCCCGGGCCCGCGGAGACGGGATCCGAGAGGGCGACCGGGACGGCCCACGGCACGCGGCGCTCGGCCAGGGCCGCGGCGAGTCCGTCGAGGAGGGCCAGGCGCCGGGGCAGGTGCGCCGCGGGGTCCCGCTCGGGCGCCCACCGCGCGGCCGGGGCGGCCCCCACCTCGTGGGCCCGCGTCATCCGGAGGACGCCGACGTCCTCGAGCACGAGCACGCGGTGGAACTGCCCGCCCTCCTCCACGGACGCCGCGGCCCAGTCGGCTGTGCGGAGCCGGCGGGCGAGAGCGGGGTCGAGGCCGGGGCGGAGGTGCTGCAGGGCGCGGTGGACCAGCTCGAGCTCGCTGGGGGCAGGCGGGGAGACCACACGACCACGCTAACCCTCCCGCCGCCCGCCTCCCGGACTTTCGAACGCGATATCGGGGGAATGGGGACTTTCGAACGGGAGATAGGCCCCACCTCACGTTCGAAAGCGCCCGGGGGCAGAGGGGCGGCGGATACTGGGGGCATGCCCGCCACCCCGCGCACGTCCCGCTCCCCGGCCGTCCCGGCCGTCCGACCCGCCCCCGCGCTGCCCGCCCCCTCGGCGCGCACGGTGCGGTGGGAGATCGCGATCGTCCTCGGCCTCTCCCTGGGGAAGTCGGCGGTCTACGCGATCGTCCAGCTCATCGACAAGGCCACCCAGGCCCCGCTGGGGGAGCAGACCACCGTCCTCAACCCGGCCCTGGCCGACCGCTGGGCCTTCGACCTGACCTATCAGCTGCTCGGCATCGGGTTCGCGCTCGTGCCGGTGGCCCTCGTGCTGCACCTGATGCACCTGCGCGGCCGGAACCCGTTCCGGGTGCTCGGCCTCGACCTGCGCCGCCCCGGCCGCGACCTGGCCTGGGGCCTGGGCCTGTTCGCGGCCATCGGGTTGGGCACGCTCGGCGTCTACGCCGCCGGCCGGGCCCTGGGCCTCACGACGGCGATCGTCGGCTCGGCGCTCGGGGAGAGCTGGTACCAGGTGCCGGTCCTGCTGCTCTCCGCGCTGCGGCACGGACTGCTGGAGGAGGTCATCGTGGGCGCCTGGCTCGTCGACCGGCTCGGGTATCTGCAGCGGCTGCGCGCCGCGGGCCTGGCGCACGATCCGGCGCCGGCCGTGCCGTCGTCGTGGGTGAGCGCCGAGGGGCTGTACCTGCCGACCCGCGCGGCCGTCGTGGTGCTCGCCCTCGCGCTGCTGCGCGGGGCGTACCACCTGTACCAGGGGATCGGGCCGGGCGTGGGCAACGCCCTGATGGGCGTGGTGTTCGCGCTCGTGTTCCTGCGGGTGCGCCGGGTGATGCCGCTGGTCATCGCGCACGCGCTGCTGGACGCCGTCGGGTTCCTCGGCTACCCGCTGCTGGCGCGGGCGGGGCTGCTCGGCTGAGCGGCCCCGCCTCCGCGCTCAGAGCGTGACCTCGCCCTTCGGGGTGCGGAAGGTGACCGAGACGATGCCCGGGGTGCCGGAGGGCGCGACGTACTCGATGTTCACGTCCTGGACCTGGCCGTCCTCGTCGTCGCCGAGCCACTCGGCGAGGCGCTCGGGGGAGCCGGCGATGTTCAGGCGCTCGATGGTGGCCTGCGGCTCGGCCGCCTGCGAGGGGTGCATGTCCTCCTGACCGTCGGCCCAGCGCAGGATGAACGGCAGCTGCGGGTCCGCGAGGGTTCCCTTGACGCCGATCTGCCGCCAGGACAGCTCCCGGCCGTCCGGGAAGCGACGGTTGCCGGGGACGGCCTCACGGCCGAGGCGGCGCTCGAACCGGCCGATGTCCGTGGTGGCCACCGCCCAGCTCATCCAGCCGCCGCCCTGCTCGGTGCGGGCGCGCACGAGCTGGCCGAACGGCGCGCTGAGGGAGGCCGGGTGGTCCAGGGCCTCGACGACCTCCAGATACTGCCTGCCCGCCATGGGGAACAGGGCGTTCTGCGTGCCGAAGCGGGGGTGGACACCGCCCTTGATCCGCTCGATGCCCAGCGTCTCGGCGATGCGGGCGACCGTGGCGTCCAGGCCCTCGGGGCCGGCGGCGTAGGACACGTGGTCCATGCGACAGGTGTGCACTGCGCTGTTCCTCTCCGTTCCCGGGCTGCCCCGGGGGTTGACCTGGTGCGAGTCGCGGGGCGTCGAGCCCTTGACGGGTCGGGCGCCCCGTGCGGAGAGCGTATCCGCGGGTGACACGCGTGACGAAATCGTGGCGGGGCGGCGGGCTACACTCGGAGGCACGGTCACGAGAGTCAGCAACAGGCCCCGGCATGCTGACCGGCAACCCTCCTTCCGCGGTGGGGTGCCCCGGGTGACGACCAGGCCGGCCCCACAACGGACGCCGGCAAGCGCGGGCCGATCCCACGGCCCCTCTCGACGGCGCCGGGTCATCTCCGGCACCTCGACGACGCCGGTTCCCGGATCGGCACGTCGGCCGGCGGGCGGGGCGGCCGGGTCCGGCCCCTGAACCCCTCAGGAGGGTCCGCCATGACCGACCAGACCACCCCGACCCCCGACGCCTGGGGCTTCTCCACCGCGCAGGTCCACGCAGGCGTCGCCGTCGGCCAGCACGCCTTCGGTGCGACCGCCCTGCCGATCTTCCAGACCACCTCGTACGACTTCCCGTCCGCCCAGGTGGCCGCGGACCGGTTCGCGCTCAAGGACCTCGACCCGCTCTACACCCGCATCGGCAACCCGACGCAGGGCCCGGTGGAGGAGAAGATCGCCGCGCTCGAGGGCGGTGTGGGCGCGCTGCTGCTGGCCTCCGGTCAGGCGGCGACGACGTTCGCGATCCTCAACCTCGCCGGCGCCGGCGACCACGTGGTCGCCTCGGCCAGCCTCTACGGCGGCACGCAGAACCTGTTCAAGCACACCCTCGCCAAGGTCGGCGTCGAGACGACGTTCGTGACCGACCCGGACGACCTCGAGTCCTGGCGCGCCGCCGTCCGGCCGAACACCACGGCGTTCTTCGGCGAGACCCTCGGCAACCCGCGCGGGGACGTCCTGGACGTGCGCGCCGTCGCCGACGCCGCCCACGAGGCCGGCGTGCCGCTGATCGTGGACAACACGCTGGCCACCCCGTACCTGCTGCGGCCCATCGAGCACGGCGCCGACGTCGTCACCCACTCCGCCACGAAGTACCTCGGCGGGCACGCCGCGGCCATCGCGGGCGTGATCGTCGACGCCGGCACGTTCGACTACGCGCAGCACGCCGAGCGGTACCCCGGCTTCAACGAGCCGGACGAGTCCTACCACGGCCTCGTCTACGCGCGGGACCTCGGGGTGGGCTCGCCGCTCGGCGCCAACCTGGCCTTCATCCTCAAGGCGCGCGTGCAGCTGCTGCGCGACTACGGCTCGGCCATCTCCCCGTTCAACGCGTTCCTGGTGAACCTCGGCCTGGAGACCCTGTCCCTGCGCATGGAGCGGCAGGTGGCCAACGCGGCCGCGGTGGCGCGCTGGCTGGAGGGTCGCGACGACGCCGAGCACGTGGTCTACGCCGGCCTGGAGTCCAGCCCGTGGCACGAGCGGGCCCAGCGCTACCTGCCGAAGGGCGCGGGCGCGTTCGTCTCCTTCGAGATCGCGGGCGGCCGCGAGGCCGGGGCCGCGTTCGTGGACGGGCTCACCCTGCACCACCACGTGGCCAACATCGGCGACGTCCGCTCGCTCGTGGTGCACCCGGCCTCCACCACCCACTCCCAGCTCACCGACGACGAGCAGCGCGCCGCCGGCGTCACCCCCGGCCTGGTGCGGCTCTCGCTCGGCGTGGAGGACATCGAGGACATCCTCGCCGACCTCGAACGCGGCTTCGCGGCCGCCGCCCGCCGCGGCGACGACGACGCGGGGGAGCGGGCATGACCGCCGTCGCCACGCGTCCGTCGCGCACCGCGCTGCCCCGCGGCGGCCGCCACCGCCTGCGGGTCGGCGAGCTGCACACCGAGACCGGCGGGCTGCTGCCCGACGTCGAGCTGACCTACGAGACCTGGGGCACCCTCGCCGCCGACGGCTCCAACGCCGTGCTCGTGCTGCACGCCCTCACCGGCGACGCGCACGTGGCCGCGCACGAGGAGGACCCGACGCCGGGCTGGTGGGACGCCCTCGTCGGCCCGGGCCGCGCCGTGGACACGGACCGGTGGTTCGTGGTCGCCCCCGCCATGATCGGCGGCTGCCACGGCTCCACCGGGCCCTCGACGCCCGCGCCCGACGGGCGGCCCTGGGGCTCCCGGTTCCCGTTCCTCACGCTGCGGGACGCGGTCGAGGCCGAGCGGCGCCTGGCCGACCACCTCGGGATCGGCGCCTGGCGTGCCGTGATCGGCGGATCGATGGGCGGGGCTCGCGCCCTCGAGTGGGCCGCGACCCACCCCGCGCGCGTCGCCGGGGTGGGCGTGCTGGCCGCCACCGCGGCCTCCTCCGCCGACCAGATCGCGTGGGGGCAGGCGCAGACCGCGGCCATCCGCCTCGACCCGGACTTCCAGGGCGGCGACTACTACCCCGGCCCCGGCCCCGTGGCCGGCCTGGGCATCGCCCGGCGCATCGCCCACACCACCTACCGCACGGCGGGCGAGCTCGGCCAGCGGTTCGGCCGGGAACCGCAGGGCGTCGAGGACCCGTTCGGCGCCGTCGTCGGGGTGCCGGGCGGGCGCGGGCGCTACGCCGTGGAGTCCTACCTGGACCACCAGGCGGCCAAGCTCACCGACCGGTTCGACGCGAACTCCTACCTCGTGGTCACCGAGGCCCTCATGGGCCACGACGTCGGGCGGGGGCGCGGCGGCGTGGCGGCGGCGCTCGCGGACTACCGGGGCCGGGCGTTCGTGGCCGCCGTCGACTCGGACCGGCTCTACCTGCCGGCCGAGTCCGAGGCGCTCGCGGCGGCGCTGCCCGCGCGGCCGCCGGTGCACACGATCGCCTCGCCCATCGGCCACGACGGCTTCCTCACCGAATACGGCCAGGTGGCCGACACGCTCAAGCGCACCCTCGCCCTCTGAGCTTTCGTTCGGGAAACGGCGGCGTGTCGCGGCACTGTCGTTCGGGAAACGGCCACCGGTCCCCGCCGGCCGGGCTCAGGGCTCGACGATGTCCAGCGGCTCGGTGTGGTCCGAGCCCTGCGGCATCGGCGCGCCGAAGAGCGGCTCGGGGACGGGGCGCTTGGCCGTGACGCCGTCGCCGGAGGAGACGCCGCGGAGGCGGCGGACCACCCACGGCGCCAGGTGCGTGCGCACCCATGCGGCGTCCGACGCGCGGGCCGCGCGCCACGTGCGCGGCGCCGGCGGGGAGAGGCGCAGGTGCTCGAGGCCGTGCTCCACGCCGAGGGTGTCCAGCACCATCGCGGCGATCGTGTGGTGGCCGAGCGCAGAGAAGTGCAGGCGGTCCTCGGCCCACATCTCCCGCCGGGCGAGGTCCTTGAGCGACCACATGTCCGGCACCAGCGCGTCGTGCCGCAGCGCGATGGTGCGCACGTTCTCGTTGTAGATCGCCACGGTGCCGCGGATGCGGCCGATGACGGGCGTGCCCTTCACGTCGGTCGCGTTGAACAGCAGCACGGTGGCGCCGTCGGAGGCCAGACGCTCGACGACGGCGTCCAACCGGACCGCGATCTCGTCCGGGTCCGCGCCGCGCAGGATGTCGTTGCCGCCCGCGCAGACGCTGATGAGGTCCGGCCGCAGGGCGAGCGCCGGCTCCACCTGGTCCTCGGCGATCTGGTCCAGCAGCTTCCCGCGGACCGCCAGGTTGGCGTAGGCCAGGTCCTCGCCGGGCGGCGTCAGGCGGGAGAGCTCCTCGGCCAGGCGGTCGGCCCAGCCGCGGTGGTAGCCGGGACGGTCCGGGTCCGGGTCGCCGATGCCCTCGGAGAACGAGTCCCCGATGGCGACGTAGCGGCGCCACGGATGGGCGGCGGGGTCGTCGACCGGGGTCGCGTCGGAGGCGTGCGGAGGCTGGGAGGAGGATGGGTTATCCACGGGTAGGATTCTGCCCACGTCGCGCGGGAGGGGTCAACCTCCGGGAGGGGCCGACCGTGCCGCTCGCTAGGCTGGCGGACGTGAACGCGAACCCCACCCCCGCCGTCGAGCCCGTCGTCCGCTGGTCCCGCCCCGAGGGCGAGCGCACCGAGGACCTGCTGATCGTCCTGCACGGCTACGGCGCGAACGAGGACGACCTGTTCGGCCTCGTCCCGCACCTGCCCGAGCACGTCACGGTGGCCGCCGTCCGCGCGCCCCTGCCCCTGCAGCCGGGCTCCCACGCCTGGTTCCCGCTCTCCCAGGACCCCGTCACGGGCGAGCTGGGCTCCACCGCCGAGCCGGTCCGCGAGGCCGTCGAGGCCCTGCACGCCTGGGTGCAGGCGGTGCGCGG
The DNA here is from genome assembly GCF_000946635.1 of Micrococcus sp. MS-ASIII-49. Lineage (NCBI taxonomy): Bacteria > Bacillati > Actinomycetota > Actinomycetes > Micrococcales > Micrococcaceae > Micrococcus > Micrococcus sp. MS-ASIII-49. Next base: position 14,973 of record NZ_JXSP01000130.1, on the reverse strand, counting down.
GGACTTCCGCACCGTCTCCCTGCTCGGCTTCTCGCAGGGCATGGCGATGGCCACGTCGCTGCTGCGCCTGGACCCGGAGGCCTACGCGTGCACCGTGGCGCTGTCCGGCTTCGTGGTGGACCCGGAGCTCACCGAGCCGCGGCTGCGCGAGCTGTTCACCCGCGACGACGACGTCGCCCGCGTCCGACCGAAGGTCTTCTGGGGCCGCGGCCAGGAGGACCCGATCATCTCCGAGCCCCGGGTCGAGGAGACCCATGCCTGGCTGAACGCCCACGTGGACCTCATGAAGATCGTCTACGCCGGGCTCGGCCACGCGATCAACGAGCAGGAGCTGGGCCACGTGAAGGAGTACCTCGCCCACATGGTGCCGCCCCGCGGCTGACGCACCGGACACGCTCGACGACGGCGCCGCGGCCGCCCGACGGGGCGTCGGCTCAGGCCTGCCCGGCCTGGACGACGAACGCCTCGCCGGCGAACTCGACGACGTCCCCGTCGTGCAGCTGGGCGCCGCGGCGCGTCTCCACCGCGCCGTTGACGGTGACGAGCCCGTCGGTGACGACGTCGCGGGCCATGGCCCCGTCCTCCACGAGGGAGGCGAGCTTGAGCGCCTGGCCGAGGCGGATGGACTCGTCACGGATGGGCAGGGGCTGGGCGTCGGGTGCGTTCGTCTCGGTCATGGTGTCCATCATGGCCGGTAGGCTGGACGGGATCGACCGGCGCGCCGCGCCGGAACGGGCCCGCCGCCTCGAAGGCGGCCGGGCGCCGTCGTCGTCGTGATCCCCTCCCGCCCCGCCGATGAGTACGGAAGTGATGCCCCCATGGCTGCCAAGTCCCCGCTGGACAACGTCATCAACCTCGCCAAGCGCCGAGGCTTCGTGTTCCAGGCCGGTGAGATCTACGGCGGTTCGCGCTCCGCGTGGGACTACGGGCCCCTGGGTGTGGAGCTGAAGGAGAACATCAAGGCGGAATGGTGGAAGACCTTCGTGCGCTCCCGCGAGGACATGGTGGGCCTGGACTCCTCCATCATCCTGCCGCGCGCGGTGTGGGAGGCCTCCGGCCACGTCGAGACCTTCACCGACCCGCTCGTGGAGTGCACCCAGTGCCACAGGCGCCACCGCCAGGACCACCTGCTCGAGGCGTTCGAGGCCAAGAAGGGCCGGCCGGCCGAGGGCATGGCCGAGATCGTGTGCCCGGACTGCGGCACCCAGGGCGCCTGGACCGAGCCGCAGCTGTTCTCGGGCCTGGTCAAGACCTACCTCGGCCCCGTGGACAACGAGGAGGGCCTGCACTACATGCGCCCGGAGACGGCGCAGGGCATCTTCGTGAACTTCCTCAACGTGCTGGGCGCGGCCCGGAAGAAGCCGCCGTTCGGCATCGGCCAGATCGGCAAGGCGTTCCGCAACGAGATCACCCCGGGCAACTTCATCTTCCGCACCCGTGAGTTCGAGCAGATGGAGATCGAGTACTTCGTGCCGCCGGCCGAGGCGGGCCAGCACTTCGACCGCTGGGTCGAGGACTGCTGGGACTGGTTCATCGACCTCGGCATCGACCCCGCGCACCTGCGCAAGTTCGACGTCCCCGCGGACGAGCGGGCGCACTACTCGGACGCCACGATCGACCTCGAGTACGACTTCGGCTTCACCGGCGGCGACGGCTGGGGCGAGCTGATGGGCATCGCGAACCGCACCGACTACGACCTGGGCCGGCACACCGAGCACTCGGGCACCAAGATGCAGTACTTCGACCAGGCCAACAACGAGCACTACACCCCGTACGTGATCGAGCCGTCCTTCGGCCTGACCCGCGCCATGATGGCGTTCCTCGTGGACGCCTATGCCGAGGACGAGGCCCCGAACGCCAAGGGCGGGGTGGACGTGCGCACCGTGCTCAAGCTGGACCCGCGCCTGGCCCCGGTCAAGGCCGCCGTGCTCCCGCTGTCCAAGAAGCCCGAGCTGCAGCCGGCCACCCAGTCCCTCGCCGCGGAGCTGCGCGGCCTGTGGAACATCGAGACGGACGACTCCGGCGCGATCGGCCGTCGCTACCGCCGCCAGGACGAGATCGGCACCCCGTTCTGCATCACCGTGGACTTCGACACCCTCGAGGACCAGGCCGTGACCATCCGCGAGCGGGACACCATGGCCCAGGAGCGCGTGGCGCTGTCCCAGGTGAAGTCCTACCTGCTGGAGCGCCTGGTCAAGTGAGCGGGGACGTGACGGGAGCGGCCGGGGCCGCGGGGCATGACGACGGCGGCGCGCTGTTCGACTCCGCCGCGGTCGCCGACGGGGAGATCGTGCTGCGTCCCTGGCGGCCCGGGGACGACCTGGCCCTGCTCGAGGTGTGGGGCGACCCGGCCAACGCGCAGCAGCACCAGGACCGGGCGATGCTCGCCGAGGACGCGGAACGGCCCTGGCGCCGCGCGCTCGTGGCCGAGGACGCCGGCGTGCCGGTGGCGGCCGGCGTCGTCTACGCCTCGTCCGTGCACCCGCGGCGGCTGTGGCTGTACGTCGAGACCGCGGCCGCCGAGCGGCGCCGGGGCATCGGCCGGGCGCTCGTGGCGGCCCTGCGCGGGCTCGCCGCGGAGGCGCACGCCGCCGGCGCCATCCCGACGACCGCGCTGAAGGCCCGATTCGCCAAGGACGCCCTGGTGCCCGGCGTGGCCTGCGCCGACCCGCAGACCGAGGCCGACGGTGCGACGGGCCGCCCGCCCGTGGACACGGACGCCGTGCGGTCCCAGACCGCCGCACTGGCCGCCGGCACCGAGGCGTTCCTCGTGGCCCAGGGCTTCACCCCCGTGCAGCGCTCCCGCCGCGTCGCGATCGCCCCGGGGGCCATCGGCCTGCCGGATGTGCGCGGGGAGGAGCACCCGGACGGCGTGGTCCTCGAGGAGGCCTCGACCGGCTCCGTCGAGCTGACGCAGGCGGTCGCCGCGTTCTATGACGCCGTGCACGCGTGGGACCCGTCGACCCTGAGCGTCGGGGCCGCCCAGCAGCTGCTGCTGGGCCCGGCCACCGGGGCCGCGGGCGCCGTCGTGCTCCGCGACGCGCCGAAGGCCGAGGGCGGGCGCATCCGCGCGTTCGCGGTGTCCTACACCCCGGAGCGCCAGGACGCGCCGGCCGATGTGCTCGTGGGCTGGGATCCGGAGCTGGGGGAGGAGGACGCGCTGCAGGCCGTGGCCGACCTGCTCGCCCTGCTCGTGGCCCAGTACCCCGTGCAGATCGAGGTGGACGAGGCGATGGCCCCGCTGGAGCGGATCGTGGACGGGCTCATCGGCGGCAACGCGGCGCGGACGCTGGTGGACACGTACGTGTTCGTGGACGACGCGCCGGGCGCGTGAACCGGGCGGCCGTAGCGGACCGCCGGCGCACCCGCACCCTGCGGGGCACCGTCCTGGCGGTGGCCCTGCTCAACGGCGCCTACCTGGTGGTCGAGATCATCCTGGCGGTGGGGATCGGCTCGGTGGCCCTCGTGGCGGGCTCCGTCGACTTCTTCGAGGACTTCGCCGTCAACCTGCTGATCTTCGTGGCGCTCGGGTGGACGGCGGCCCGGCAGGCGGTCATCGGCAAGGTCATGGCCGGGATCATCGTGCTGCCGGCCGTGGCGGCGCTCGTCATGGCGGCCACGAAGATCGGCGACCCCGAGCCGCCGGCCGCGGGCGTGCTGCTGGGGGCGGCCGTCGGCTCGCTCCTCGTGAACATCGTGTGCGTGGTCCTGCTGGCCCGCGTCCGCGTCGACGGCGGCTCCCTCACCCGGGCGGCCTGGCTCGCGGCGCGCAACGACCTCGTGGCCGGCGTCGTGCTGATCGCCCTGTCCGGGATCACGGTGCTGACGGCGTCGGGCTGGGCGGACATCATCGTGGGCGTGCTTCTCGTGCTGCTCAACGGCTCCGCCGCCAAGGAGATCTGGGAGGCCGCGACCGAGGAGCACCTGGCGGCCCAGGCCCTCGCCGGCGAGGTCGACGACGACTGAGCGGTTCCTGCTGTGCCCCGTGCCCGGGGCCCCAGCACAGAGTGGTCACGACACGCCGCGTGCACCCTGGCGAGACGGCGTGTCGTGACCACTCTGCGGGGCGGCGGGCAGCCGGGCGGCCAGCACCGCCCCGACGACGGCCAGGCCCAGGAACACCGTCAGCGCCGGTGTCAGACCGACGGCGCCGGCCAGCGCCCCGACCGCCGGGCTGAGCCCGACCCCGGCCAGCCGCATGCACCAGCTCGTCACCGCCAGCCCGGTCTGCGGCCGGAGCCCGGGCGCCTCGTCGCCGAGCGCATAGGCCACGGGCACCACCACGGCGCAGCCCAGCCCCGCCAGCGCCAGCCCCGCGAACGCGGCAGGCACGGCCACCGACTCGGGCAGCGGCGCCAGGGCCAGCCCCAGCCCCACGACGACGGCGCCCAGCCCCGCCGTCAGCGCCCCGCGTCGTCCCAGGGCGGCGAGGGTGCGGTCGCCCGCGAGGCGTCCGATGAACTGCGCGCCCAGCAGGGTCGACGCGCCGAGCACCGCCGCGGCGGGGTCCAGGCTGCGCTCGGTGATCAGGAACAGGGTGGCCCACGCGTTGCCGAACTCCTCCACGCCGAAGCCGGCCATCGCGATCACCACGGCGGGGAGGAGCGCGGCCACGGCGGCACGGCGGAGCAGGGCCCGGGCCGCTGGGGCGGGCGGTGCGGACGTCTCCGACGGCGCGGGTGAGTCCTCCGAGGCGCCGCGGGCGGACGCCGAGTCCGCGGGAGCCTCCGCCAGGAACAGGCGCCGGACCCCCAGCAGCACCGCGACGCACACGGCGCCGTTGAGCCCCAGGTGCAGGGCCGCGGGGCCGCCTACGGTGATGACCGCCGCACCGAGCCCGGCGCCGGCGGCCGCTCCGAGGCTCCAGCCGGCGTGCATGGTCGTGAGCACGGGCCGGGCCAGCCGGGTCTGCACCTGCAGGCCCTGCGCGTTCTGGGCGGTGTCCACGACGGCGTCGAGCACGCCCGAGGCCAGGACGAGGCCCGCGAAGACCCACAGTGGCCAGGCCGCGGCCGTGCCCGCACCGCGCCCGGCCCCCGTGCCCGCCCCGGCGACGTCGAGGACGAGACCGGCCGCCGTCGTCAGCAGGGCGATGGCCACGCTGCCGGCGAGCATGACGCGGCGGGCGCCGAACCGGCGCAGGATCGGCGCGGGCAGGGGCCCGGCGAGCGTGCCGCCCACGGCGAGCGCGATGACGAGCAGGCCGAACCCGGCCGGGTCCAGTCCGAACGCGGCCTTCGCCTCCGGGTAGTGCGGGATGAGCGCGCCGAGCAGGGCGCCGTTCGTCGCGAAGGCGGCGGTGACGGCCCAGCGCGCGCGACGGGCTCGGGCGAAGCCGTCGTCGGCGGCCGGGACGTGCGGCGCGGCCTCGCTCATGCATCCCAGCCGAGCAGGCGCCAGACCTCCGCCCAGCCGGCGAAGATCTTCGCGTTGTACTCGACCCCGAGCTGGTTGGGGTTGGCGAACAGGACCCAGTCGGCGGCGGCGACGGCGTCGTCGGCGGCGAGCTTCTCCGCCACCTCCTCGGCGGACCCGGCGTAGGTCGGGCCGGAGCGGGCGGCGCCGCCCTCGAGCATGCCGGAGGAGTCGCGCGAGGCCCGCTCGCGGCCGAAGTACAGCTCGTCCTCCCGGTCCTGGATGACGAACGCGGAGCGCGTGACCGCCGTGCGGCCCGGACCGGCGTGGCCGGCCGCGGCGAAGGCCTCCCGGTAGCGGGCGATCTGGTCGGCCTGCTGGACGTGGAAGGGGCGGCCGTCGTCCTGCAGGAGCAGGGTGGAGGAGAGCATGTTGTAGCCGTCCCGCCCCGCCTCGACCGCCGACGGCGTGGACCCCGACCCCCACCAGATCCGGTCCGCGAGCCCGGGGGAGTGCGGCTCGATCCGCAGCGGCTGCGAGCTGTGCGCCCAGCCGGAGGTCAGGTCCGGCGCCGCGATCCCCTCACCGCGCACGGCGGAGAGGAACCGGCGTCCGCGCTCGCGGGTCACGTCGGCCCAGGTCTGCCCCTCGGCGAGGGTGTAGCCGAACTGCGCCTGGCCGTCGAGGGCGGCCTCGGGTGAGCCGCGGGAGACGCCGAGCTCGAGCCGGCCGCCGGAGATGAGGTCCGTGGTGGCCGCGGCCTCGGCCATGTACAGGGGGTTCTCGTAGCGCAGGTCGATCACGCCCGTGCCGAGGCTGATCCGCTCGGTGCGGGCGGCCATCGCGGCGAGGATCGGGAACGGCGAGGAGAACATCCGCTGGAAGTGGTGGACGCGCAGCCAGGCGCCGTCGAGTCCGGCGTCCTCGGCGGCCACGGCCATGGCGACGACGTCGTCGAGGGCCTGCCGCGCGTCCGGTTCGGCGCCGGGACGGTGGATCCAGTGGCCGAAGTTGAGGAAGCCGAGGTGCTTGCGGGTCATGCCGGGTGCAACCGCGGGGCGGGCGGGGCTGTTCCCGGTGCTCGTCTGACCGCCGGCCGGCGACATCACCTGCGGGCAGACCCGCGGAGATGTCGCTGCGGAGCGGTCGATCGCCGCGGCGTCCGCCATACTGGCGGGCATGAGTGAGCAGTGGAGCGAGAAGGACATCGAGCTGGCGAACCGGCTCTTCGACATGGCGCGTGACGGGGACACGGCCCAGCTGAAGGCGTACCTGGACGCCGGGGTGAGCACGCGCCTGCGCAACCACACGGGCGACTCGTTCCTCACCCTCGCCGCCTACCACGAGCACCCGGACACCGTGGCGATGCTCATCGAGGCCGGCGCCGAGATCGAGCACGCCAACGATCGCGGCCAGCGCGCCCTGACCTGCGCCACGTTCAAACGGGATGTCGCCTCGATGCGGCATCTGCTCGCGGCCGGGGCGGACCCGGACGCGGGCACCCCCTCGGCGCGTCAGACCGCTCAGATGTTCGCCGGTGCTGACCTGCTGGCGGTGCTCGACGGCGGGGACGCGGCGCCGGCGTCGGAGGCCTGACCCGCCGGGAGGACGGTCTGCCCGTCCCGGCGGGGCGCCTCGGCGATCGCCTCCCAGCGGGCCGCGTCGTGGGGCACGGTGACGCGGGTGCCGGGCGGAATGGAAGAATGGGATCCGACATGACTTCTTCCCACACCCTCCCCGCCGCGGCGGCGGCCGACGGCGACGACGTCGCCGACCCTCACGCCCCGCACTACGCCAAGTCCGCCGGCGCGGGTCGACGCATCACCGACGACGATCAGCTCCACGAGGCCCGCCACCCCGCCCCGACGACGGACCGCCTGACCCTGCCCCCGCTGCGGCTGGGACCGCTGACCATCGACGTCCCCGTGGTGCTCGCCCCGATGGCCGGCATCACCAACACGGCGTTCCGCCGCCTGTGCCGCGAGTACGGTGGCGGCCTCTACGTCAACGAGATGGTCACGGCCCGCGCGCTGGTCGAGCGGAAGCCCGAGTCGATGCGGATCATCCAGCACGACCCGGACGAGGTGCCCCGCTCCGTGCAGCTCTACTCCGTGGACCCGGTCACCACCGGCGCGGCGGTGCGGATGCTGGTCGAGGAGGACCGCTGCGACCACATCGACATGAACTTCGGCTGCCCCGTGCCCAAGGTGACCCGCCGCGGCGGCGGCTCGGCCCTGCCGTGGAAGTCGGAGCTGTTCGCCTCGATCGTGAAGGCCGCCGTCACCGAGGCGGCCAAGAAGGACATCCCGGTGACCGTGAAGATGCGCCGCGGCATCGACGAGGACCACCTGACCTTCCTCGACGCCGGCCGCACGGCCCGCGACCTCGGCGTCGCCGCCGTCGCCCTCCACGGCCGCACCACCCGCCAGTTCTACTCGGGCACCGCCGTGTGGGACGACATCGCCCGGCTGCGCGAGGCCCTGCCGGACATCCCCGTGCTCGGCAACGGCGACATCTGGTCCGCGGAGGACGCCATCGCGATGGTCGAGCGCACGGGCGTGGACGGCGTCGTGATCGGCCGCGGCTGCCAGGGAAGGCCCTGGCTGTTCGGGGACCTGCAGGCCGCGTTCGAGGGCCGCCAGGACCGGTTCCACCCGACCCTGGGCATGGTCGCGGACACGCTGTACCGCCACGCCGAGCTGCTCGTGGACACCTTCGGCGGCGACGAGACGAAGGCGCTGCGGGACATCCGCAAGCACGTGGCCTGGTACTTCAAGGGCTACCCCGTGGGCTCGGAGATCCGCACCGCCCTGGCGACCGTCCCGGACCTGGCCACGCTGCGCGAGATCCTCGCCCGCGTGGACCGGGACCAGCCCTACCCGGGCGAGGCCGCCGAGGGCCCCCGCGGCCGGGCCGGCGCCCCCAAGCGCCCGCACCTGCCGGACGGCTGGCTGGACTCCCGCGAGCTCAACGCCGAGCAGCAGGCCATGATCCAGGCCGCCGAGCTGGACGTCTCCGGTGGCTGAGCCCACGCCGCCGGAGCCCGCCGCCGGAACGCCCGCCGCGCCGTCGTCGCCCTGGACCGGCGCCGCCCACCAGCCGGTGCTGTTCGGCCCGGAGGGCCGGCCCCCGTATGCCGGCCGCGCCGTGCAGACCCCCGGCTACACGCCGTGGGACCGGGAGCGGTGGCTGCCCGAGCCGCCCAAGTCCTCGTACCGCTCGGACTTCGAGCGGGATCGTGCCCGCGTGCTGCACTCCGCGGGCCTGCGCCGGCTGGGGGCCAAGACCCAGGTGGTCGCCCCGGACGCGGACGACTTCGCCCGCACCCGCCTGACGCACTCGCTCGAGGTGGCGCAGGTGGGGCGTGAGCTCGGCCGGTCGCTGGGCTGCGACCCCGACCTCGTGGACACCGCCTGCCTGTCCCACGACCTCGGCCACCCGCCCTTCGGGCACAACGGGGAGAAGGCGCTCGACGCGCTCAGCGAGGACGTCGGCGGCTTCGAGGGCAACGCCCAGACCCTGCGCCTGCTGGCCCGCCTCGAGCAGAAGAAGCTCTTCGCGGACGGCTCCTCCGCGGGCCTGAACCTCACGCGCGCCGCCCTCGACGCCGCATGCAAGTACCCGTGGACCCGTGAGGACGCCCCGCTGCGCCCCGACGGCACGCGCTCGCGCAAGTTCGGCGTCTACGAGGACGACCTGCCCGTGTTCCGCTGGTTCCGCGCCGGGGTGCCCGGCACGCGCACGTCCATGGAGGCCCAGGTCATGGACCTCGCGGACGACATCTCCTACTCCGTGCACGACGTCGAGGACGGCGTGGTCAACGCCGTGTTCCAGCTCAAGTGGCTGGCCATCCCGGAGCACCGGGAGCGCGTCGTGGAGACCACCCGCCAGTGGTACCTGCCGCACACGGACCCGGCCGAGGTCGACGCGGCCCTGGCCCGCCTCGAGGCCACCGACGTGTGGGTCTCCGAGATGGACGGCTCCCGGCGGGCGCTGGCGGCGATGAAGGACATGACGAGCCAGCTGATCGGCCGGTTCTGCAGCGCCGCCTTCGACGCCACGCGCCAGGTGTTCGGCAACGAGCCGCTGACCCGCCACGGGGCCGACGTCGTGGTGCCCGAGGAGACGGAGACCGAGATCGCCGTGATGAAGGGCATCGCGGCGGCCTACGTGATGACCGCCGAGCAGCGCCAGCCGCTCTACGCGCGGCAGCGCGAGGTGCTCGCGGAGCTCGTGACGCTGCTCGACGCGACGGGGGACCGGTACCTCGAGCCGATGTTCGCGTTCGACTGGGCGCAGGCCCCCGACGACGCAGCCCGGCGGCGCGTGGTGATCGACCAGATCGCCTCGCTCACCGATTCGACCGCCGTCGAGTGGCATCACACTCTGGTGCAGGGCGCGGAGTTCCGGCGCGTCTGGCTCTGACCGGCGGGTCCAGCAGCGCGGGAAGCACCGCGCCGGCGGGACCCCGCAGGATGTGCGTGACCGCGCCGCTCAGCTCGGTCTCCACCGGATTCAGCTCGACGACGGCGGCTCCGGCCCCCAGCGCCACGAACGGCAGGGACGCCGCCGGCTGGACGATGCCCGAGGTGCCGACGACGACGCACAGGTCGCAGTCCTCGAGCGCGGCGAACGCCCGGTCCCAGGGCTCGGCCGGCAGCATCTCCCCGAACCACACGATCCCCGGGCGGATCAGCCCGTCCCCGCACACGGTGCAGGCCGGCGGTGCCGCACGGAGCATCGCCTCGAGGTCGGCCTCGGAGCCGGCCGTCGCCTCGTCCGCGGGCGCGCCCGGGTCGACCTCGGCGGGGGCCCCGCAGTCGGCGCAGCGGTGCTCGAACAGGGACCCGTGCAGGTGCGCGAGGACCCGGGCGCCGGCGCGTTCGTGCAGGTCGTCCACGTTCTGGGTGACCACCTCCAGGCCGGGCGTGCGGCGCTGCCAGGCGGCGACGGCGTCGTGCCCCGGATTTGGTCGGCGGGCCCGCACCATCCGGGCACGCCACCGGTACCAGGACCACACGAGCGCGGGATCCGCGAGGAATGCCTCCTCCGTGGCGAGCTCCTCCGCGGAGAACCGCTCCCACAGCCCGGTCTGGGCGTCGCGGAACGTGGGGATGCCGGACTCGGCGCTCATCCCTGCCCCGGAGAGCACCACGGGACGCTCGGCGGCGGCCACGAGCGCGCGGACGGCGTCCAGCGCGTCAGGGTCGAGGCCGGGGGTGGAGGCGGCGAGGGCGGGGCGCGGGTCGATCATGCCCCCAGCCTAGGCAGGCGGCACGGGTGGGCGCCCCCTCGTTCGGGGGCGGTTTGCGGCGTTATTCCGTCGGAATACCGCCGAATATCGCCCCCGAACCACAGGGTGGGGTCAGGCGATGTCGGGCGCCGTCGTCGGCAGGCCCGTGCCGGCGGCGCGGGCGAGGGCCCGGCGCAGGCCGCGGGCCTTGAGGAGGACCTCGTCGTGCTCGGCGGCCGGGTCAGAGTCCGCGACGATCGCCCCGCCGGCCCCCACGGACCAGCGGCCCCCGGCGAGCACGGCCGTGCGGATCACGACGGACAACGACGTCGTCCCGTCCGCGCTCAGCATCCCCAGCGCCCCGGAGTAGACCCCGCGCGGGGAGGCCTCCCACGCGGCCAGCAGCTCGACGCTGCGGCGCTTCGGCGCGCCCGTCATCGACCCGCCGGGGAACAGCGACCGCACCACGTCCACGGGCTCGACGCCGGCCCGTGCCGTGCCCGTGACCGTGGAGACGAGCTGGTGGACGCTCGCGTAGCTCTCCACCGCCATGAGGGAGGGCACCTGCACGGAGCCGGGCTCGCACACCCGGGAGAGGTCGTTGCGCAGCAGGTCCACGATCATGAGGTTCTCGGCGCGCGTCTTGGGGTCGGCGGCGAGCGCGCGGGCGGCCTCGGCGTCCGCGACCGGGTCGGGCAGGCGGGCGGCGGTGCCCTTGATCGGCTTGGTGCTGTACCGCCCGTCCCGGCCGGCGAGGAACCGCTCCGGTGAGGCCGAGACCACGGCCCACCGGCGGGCACCCGTGCCGTGCTCCAGCAGCGCCGCATACGGGGCCGGCTGGTGCGCGGCGAGCTCGTGGAAGAGGACCAGCGGGTCCACGCGCAGCCCGGGATCGGCGTCGAAGCGGGTGGTCAGGCACAGCTCGTAGGAGTCGCCGGCGTGCAGCGCGGCGCGGCAGCGGGCGATCTGTTCGGCGTACGCCGCCCGGTCCTCGCGCCACGTGCCCGGCGCCTCCTCGCCGGCCCGCGGCCCCGGGCCGGCGTCCCGCGGCGGGGGCACGACGACGTCGCCCGCCGCCGTCTCGAGAGCGCGGCGGGCCGCGGCGAGGGCGCGGCGCACGTCCGCCGCCCAGCGGTCGGCCCCGGCCTCCGCGGCGGTCGGAGCGAGGGAGACGACGCAGCAGTGCAGCACCCCGGCCGCGTGATCCGCCACGACATAGCGGGACGGGCGCACCCAGAACTGCGCGGGCAGGGACGCGAGGTCCTCGGCTCGGGGTGAGGGCGGTGTCACCCCCAGATCCGCCAGGCCGAGCTCGTAGCCCAACCAGCCGACCAGGCCGCCGCGCAGGGGCAGCCCCTCGCCCCCGACGACGGCGCGCGGCGCCGCCGCGGCCGCCAGGTCCGTCCACGCGCGGTCCGGATCGGCGGGGTCGTCGTGCCGGACCAGGCGCGGTCCGGGGGAGGGCACACGGCCCTGCTCCTCGCCGAGCACGTCCAGGCCGTCGCCCGCCACGGACCAGCGGGCCTCGGCCGGGTCCGGCAGGGCCGAGTCCAGCCAGAACGACGCGGCCCCGCGCACGACGGCGTGCGCATAGACCGCGGCCACGGCGGTCGCCGCCGTGTGCCCGGCCGCCGCGAGCGCCGCGGCGTCGAGCGTGCGCACGGCCACATGCAACGGGGTGGCGGCGGCCTCGGGCGGTGCGGGGGCGGTGGGCATGGCCCCCAGCGTAGGGGCCAGCCCCGCCCGGATCGCTCCGTACGCTGGCGGCATGCCCTCCTCCCCGCCCCGCCGCGCTCGAACGCCACCAGGTGGCGCTGTACCTCGCGGGGATCGCCGCGGGCGCCGTCGTCGGATGGGCCGTGCCCGGGGCCGACGCGTGGGCGGTGCTCGTCGAGCCGGTCCTCGCGCTGCTCCTGCTGGCGACGTTCCTGGCGGTGCCGTTCGCCGCGCTGGGCGCGGGCCTGCGGGACGGCAGGTTCCTCGGGGCACTGCTGGTCCTGAACTTCGTGGTGGTGCCGGCGGTGGTGTTCGGGCTGAGCCGGTTCGTCGCCCACGACGACGCGCTGCTCGTGGGCGTGCTCCTCGTGCTGCTGGCCCCGTGCGTGGACTACGTCATCGCGTTCACCGCACTCGCGGGCGGGGCGGCGGTGGCCGCGGTCGACGTCGGGCCCTTCGTCCGTGCTCTGGTCATGCTGATTCTGGTGCCGCTCGCGCTCGCGGCGCTGCTCCAGTGGGGTGCGGTGCGCGGCCGCGGTGGGGTGCGGGACACGGCGGCCGGGGTGGTGCGCGGGTTCACGGTGGCGATGGTCCCGCTCATGGTCGTCACGCTGTTCACGGTGGTCGCCTCACAGATCCGCGGGGTGGGGGAGCAGCTGCCCGCGCTGGCCGCCGTCGTGCCCCTGTTCGTGGCGTTCGCCGCCGTGATGGTGGCCCTCGGTGTGGTGGCTGCGCGGTGGGCGCGCCTCGATGTGCCCGCAGGACGAGCGCTCGTGTCCTCGGGCGCGACGCGGAACTCCCTGGTCGTACTGCCGCTGGCGCTGTCCCTGCCGGCGAGCCTGGACCCGGCCCCGCTCGTGGTGGTGACGCAGACGCTCGTGGAGCTCGGGGCGATGGTGAGCCTCGTCCGCCTGGTGCCCCGGCTGCTGCCGCTGCACGGGCAGTCCGCGGGGGCGGGCGCGGGTCGAACCGTGACCTGACCGCCCAGAACGTTGCCTTCCCGTGACCGGAATCACGGTCGCGCGTCGCTATGGTGGGCGACATGAGCCTCTCGTTCGTGTCCTCGGCGCGCCGCCGTCACGGTGGCCTGGCTTCGGCCGCGCTGTTCCATCCGCTGGTCGAGGCGGCCACCGGCGCGTTGCCCGTGATCGACCCCGCCACCGGGCGCCCCGCGTCCGAGGGAGCGGGCGCGGCGCGGACCGAAGCGCCCCGCACGGCGGGGACCGGTCCTGCACAGGCCGCAGCGGAGGCCGAGCCGTCCACGGAGGCCGGTTCCGCTCGGGGCTGACCGCCCCGCCCCGTCCCTAGAATGGTCCGCATGGCTGGACTGATCGTGCGCAAGGACATCGACCTCGTCCGCGAGCGCACGGATCTGAAGGCCGTCGTGGAGGAGTTCGTCACTCTGCGCTCGGCGGGCGTGGGCTCATTCAAGGGGCTGTGCCCGTTCCACGATGAGCGGACGCCGTCGTTCCACGTGCGCCCCGGCGTGGGCACCTACCACTGCTTTGGCTGCGGCGCGCACGGGGACGTCATCAGCTTCCTCATGGAGTTGGAGCACACCACGTTCACGGAGACCGTGGAGCGGCTGGCGTCCCGCGTGGGGGTGGAGCTGCACTACGAGGACGGCGGCACCGGCCCGGACAAGGCGGAGACGGGGCGCCGTCGTCGCCTGTTCGAGGCGAACAAGGTGGCGGACGAGTTCTTCCGTCGGGCCCTCGGCTCGCCCGAGGCCCAGGTCGCCCGCGACTTCCTCACCCAGCGCGGATTCACGCAGGAGCACGCGGCGCAGTTCGGCCTCGGATATGCCCCGCAGGGGTGGTCGCATCTGCTGGACCACCTCCGGCAGAAGGGGTTCCGGGACGAGGAGCTGCGCGCCTCCGGGCTGGTGTCCGAGGGGCAGCGCGGCCTGTACGACCGGTTCCGCGGCCGCCTGCTCTGGCCCATCCGGGACATGACCGGCGCGACCATCGGCTTCGGCGCGCGCAAGCTGTACGACGACGACCCCGGGCCCAAGTACCTCAACACCCCCGAGACGCCGCTCTACAAGAAGTCGCAGGTGCTCTACGGGATCGACCTGGCCAAGCGGACGATCGCCAAGGAGCGTCAGCTGGTGCTCGTCGAGGGCTACACGGACGTGATGGCGGCCCACCTGGCCGGCGTCGGGACGGCCGTGGCCACGTGCGGCACCGCGTTCGGCGCGGACCACATCAAGGTGGCCCGCCGCCTGATCTCCGACGACGGCACGGGCGGCGAGGTGATCTTCACCTTCGACGGCGACGAGGCCGGGCAGAAGGCCGCCCTCAAGGCGTTCGACGAGGACCACCGGTTCCTCGCCAAGACGTTCGTGGCCGTGGAGCCCAGCGGCATGGACCCGTGCGATCTGCGCATGCAGAAGGGCGACGAGGCGGTGCGCGCGCTCATCGCCTCGCGGCGTCCGCTCTTCGAGTTCGCGATCCGGGCCGGGCTCAAGGACTACGACCTCGACACCGTGGAGGGCCGCGCCGGGGCCCTGCGCCACGCGGCACCGATCGTGGCGGGCATCAAGGACGCCGTCCTGCGTCCCGGCTACGAGCGGGAGCTGGCCGGCTGGCTCGGCCTGGACCCGAACGCCGTGCACCGCGCCGTGGCCGCGGCCGGGCGCGCGCCGCGGCGGGGGCCCGAGCCCGAGG
>NZ_JXSP01000129.1:0-248 GCF_000946635.1 Micrococcus sp. MS-ASIII-49 | reverse complement strand
TCGCCCCCTATCAGCTGCTGGGCGGGGGCCCGAGCCCGAGGCGCGGCCGGCCCTGGCGGACGACGGGCAGGCGATCGGGCCCCAAGGCCACCACGGGGAGGCCGCCGCCCCGGCGCCGCGGATCGTGGTGCCGGTGGATCCGCGCGACCCCGTCGCCCGCCGGGAGCGGGAGTCCCTCGAGGTGGTGCTGCAGCATCCGACCCTGCTCTCCGCGGAGCAGTGGACCGCGCTGTACGCCGCCCGCTTCA
>NZ_JXSP01000128.1:0-1487 GCF_000946635.1 Micrococcus sp. MS-ASIII-49 | reverse complement strand
GACGTTTTCGTTCGGGAAACGGCGGTCCGTCGGCCGCGCGGCGTCAGCGCTCGTCGGCCGTGAGCACCTCGCCGGACGTGGCGTCGATCTCGACCTCGGGGCCGTCGGAGCCGTCCTCGCGGTCGACCCCGACCTCCCACTGGAGGGTGCCGTTGTCGTCGTCCAGGTCCATCTCGTCCAGGGTCACCCCGTCACGGCCCTCCCGGGCGGTGTCGAGTGCCTGCTGGGCGGTGACCTCGGCGTCCTTCGCCTTCTGGACGTCCTCGAGATCCGACTCGCGGTCGGTCTCGGTGATGTCGCCGTCGGCGGTGACGTCCAGCTCCTTCACCTCCTCGCCCACCACGACGTCAACCTCCCAGGTCGTGTCATCGTCGTCGGCATCCACCGCGACGATGATGCCGTCGCCGTACTTCTCCAGGACCGCGTCGATCACCGCGTAGGCGGGGTCATCTGCCTGGCCAGTAGCCGAGTCGCTGCCGGCCGCGGCGGCCGTCGACGAGGCCGAAGCGGAGGAGGCTGATGACGACGCCGAGCCCGACGCGTCGTCCGTGGTGGGGGTGCTCGCCACCGCCGAGGAGGCGTCGACCCCCGGCGAGGCGGAGCCGTCGTCGCCGTTGTCGGAGGTGGTGCCGCAGGCCGCGAGGGCGAGGGCGGCGAGCATGCCCGTGCCGGTCAGGGCGGTCTTGCGTGTGAGGGTCGTGATGGTCATGGACACGTCTCTCCTTCGGGTCCGTTCCTGATGGTTTTGGGGTGTCCGCGCACCGTAGGCCCGCCGGAACCGTGCCTGGCAAGGGCCCGGTCCCCGGGCGTGGGTAGGACGACGACGGCGCCCCGCGGCCGGGTGGCGCGCAGGCAGGGGCTCTGGTAGAGTTCCATCCGTTGTCCGAACGGCTCCGGCGGTTCGCGGCACATTCCCCCGTAGCTCAACGGCAGAGCATTCGACTGTTAATCGAAGGGTTGTTGGTTCGAATCCAACCGGGGGAGCGATCCTGAGGCCCCTGCACCGACCATGTCGGTGCGGGGGCTTCTTCGTGCCTGGAGGACGACCGGGCCGAACAGTTCAGCGAGCGTGATGTCGAGCCACCCCGCGATCGAGGCCAGTTCGGGGAACGTGAAGTCCTGCTGTCCGCTCATCCGCCGGCTGACCGCGCTGCGTGTCAGGCCCATGTGCCGGGCCATGTCGGACTGGTTGACCTGCCGGCGGCCCATCCAGGCGCGGATCTCCGCGAGGAGCGCGGTCTTGATTTCTGACTCATCCATGTGTCCAGCGTAGCGAAGGGCAGGCCAGTCGTCATGGGATACGAAAAAAAATTGCTACATAAGCAACATACGGCTTGACCAGTGTTGCGGGTAGCACAACACTGGTGGCCATGACGAGACAGAAGCAGTTAACTCTGCAAATCCGCTCCAGGTTGGCCCTGGCCGACAAAAGCATGGGGGACCTGGGCGAAGCCCTCGGTCTAAGTGTAAGAGGTCATGACGTTGTT
>NZ_JXSP01000127.1:0-2476 GCF_000946635.1 Micrococcus sp. MS-ASIII-49 | reverse complement strand
AACCTCATGACCCACAACATCTAAGCCGCGCATCGGTGTCAGCACGTATGAACGGGCACCGCGATTTCACCTTCACGGAACTCGAGACCGTCGCTGACTTTCTTGGGTTGTCGATGCGAGACCTCTTCGTGTTCGAGGCCGAGGAGGGGAAGCCGTGACGGCGACAGTGGTTGACCCTGACCACGGCGCGTCCATGACTGCTGCGGCAGCGCGTGACCTCACGGACCAGATTAAGACTGGCATGGAGTCGGTCTACCACCTCATCCGTTCGGCATATCGAGGACGGGCCTGGGCCGTTCTTGGCTACCGCAGCTGGGACGACTACGTGACCCGTGAGTTCGGAAACCTCCACCTCCGTCCGCCCTTGGAATATCGGCAGGACGTGGTCCTCTCACTTCGTGAGGCCGGCATGAGCGCACGCGCCATCGCAACCACCACTCAGTTGTCTAAGAGCACCGTGCACCGGGAACTCGACGCGACGGCGGGTCGAGATGTCCCAAATGGGACACCTGGAAACGCTCGGCGGGTGACTGGCACGGACGGGAAGACCTATCAGCCGGTGCGCGAGCGAGCCGCGACGTCGTCCGAAGGGCCAGAGGCGGTGCTCGAGGGCCAGATGGGCCTGGACTCGGTGCTGGACATGCCGGCCGAGGACTTCGGGATCGAGCCGCTGAACTTGGTCCGGCACGACGAGGAACAGAAGGGCCGCGCGCGTCGTGTGCTGACTGCGTTCAACGGGTCGGGTGCGGCCGCGGTGCCAGCGCTGATCAAGGCGGCTACCCCGGTGGCCTCGCTGGTGTCTCCGGCGACGGGTAAGGCGCTGGTCGAAGACGAGGACTTGCACGGGGTCGTGTGGGACTCGGTGCGGTGCGTGCGGACGCTGGCGCACGTGATCCGGTCCGTGGGGCATGTCGAGGGCGAGTCCCAGGCGGAGATCCGGTCGACGCTGCGGGACGCGGTGGACGACCTGGATGAGGTGCTGAAGAAGATCGAGGAGGGCACGCGATGAGCGCGCAGCAGATGTGGGAGGCCCGAACGTCTGGGCCGAAAAGGGCGGAAGCCCCGGCCAGCGGGCAGGCTGTCGGGGCTTCCGAAAACGCTCAATCCGAGACGGTGCACATTCCAAAGAACACGCTGGTCGAGCACTCAAAGGATAGCACCGGGGCGCGGCCCACGGACAGTGGGATTCGGACGCTTCCGCGCCGGGTCAACCCGAACGATGGGCGGTTCATCCGGGCCGTGGTGGCCGGGACCGCTGTGGCCGGGCTGGTGGCGTTCTCCATTTCGTTCGCGGCGCTGTACGAGGTCGCGGCGTGGCTGGGGCTGCCGCCGTTCATGCATTGGGCAGTGCCGGTCTTCATAGACCTGGCGATCCTGGTCTACGCAGGCTCCGTACTGGTGCACGAGTCTCGAGGGGAGTCCGCGCGGGCGTCGTGGTGGGCGCTGGGGGCGTTCACGGGGCTGTCGATGATCGCCAACGGGGCGCATGCGTGGAGTGCTGAGAACGCGAGCGTGTGGCAGTCCGTGGTGGGTGCGCTCATCGCGGTGATGGTTCCGGTGGCGGTGTTCGTGGCCACGGATCAGCTGGCGCGGGTCGCGGTGGAGAACCCGGACTCGCGGCGGGCCGAGCGCGCATCGCAGGTGTCGGAGGAAGCAGAGCAGCTGAAGGCTCAGGCGGAGCTGGATCGTCAGCGCGCGGAGCTGGAGGCCGAACTCGCAGCGAGCCGCTGGCAGATCGAGGCCCAGCGGCGCGAGGCCGAGCGGGAGGCCGAGGTGGCCGAGGCTCGGCACCGGCAGGAGCTGGAACGGATGGAGCGTCAAGCCAAACTCGAGACCGAACGCGAGGCCCGCGAGGTTCCGCAGGCCGTGGTCGAGGAATCGCAGGTCGCCCAGGGGATCGAGGTCGTCGAGACCGTGGCGTCGTCAGAGCCGGTCGCCGCAGAGACGAAGACGGTGGAGAAGGCATCGGGTGCGGACATCACCGCATGGATCGTGGCCCGTGCGCAGGAGGGCCAGGTGCCCTCGGCGGCGGAGGTCGCAGAGAAGTTCGGGTGCTCAGAGCGCACCGGGCGCCGCCGCTTGGCCGATGCCCGTGAGGCGCACGCCGAGGCATTCGGGACCGAGGAGGAGCAGGCATGAGCATCGAAGCGATGAAGTGGGCGCAGAAAGTCGCGGAGACAGGCCAACTCAACACCGGCCAGGCGTTCGTGCTTTTGCTGCTGGGTGACCATGCGGACGAGGCGTGGTCGTGCCACCCGAGCCAGGAGTTGTTGGCCCGGCGGTCGGCCCAGACGGTGCGTTCGGTGGAGCGGCACATCGCCCGCCTGCGAGACCTGGGCCTGGTGGACACCGAGTCTCGCTACGGGGACGGGCGCGGGCGGATCGGCTTGAGGTACTACCTCCGCGAAGAGGCCCTGAACGACCTTGTCCAAGACGCCGAGACCCGCATGAACACGCGACCCGACAATCTGTCGGG
>NZ_JXSP01000126.1:0-3556 GCF_000946635.1 Micrococcus sp. MS-ASIII-49 | reverse complement strand
GTCGCGGTCGGCGGTGTGGCGGGTGCCGCGGTGGGCGGCCAGGGCCTGGCGCAGCGCGCGGACGATCCACACCGGGTGCGAGGCTCGGACGGCCAGGGCGGCGTCGCCGCCGTCGGCGGGGGCGACGTCGGCCAGCCACTCGTCGAGGGGGCGTTCGGCGACCCGACGCAGCACCGCGTTCACGAACCCGGAGGCGCCGGCCCCGATCTCGGCGCGCACGAGGGAGACGGTGGCGTCGAGGGCGGCGTGGGCGGGCACGCGCATGCCCAGCACCTGGTGGGCGCCGAGCCGCAGGGCGTCGAGCACGGGTGGGTCGATCTGCTCGAGCGGGCGGTCCACGCAGCGGGTCAGGATCGCGTCGTACAGGCCGAGCCCGCGCAGGGTGCCATAGGCGAGTTCGGTGGCGAAACCGGCGTCGCGCCGGTCGAGGCGGGCCTGGCGGATGCGCGCCGGGAGGACCAGGTTCGCGTACGCGTCCTCGGCGTGGACGGAGCGGACCACCCCGAACGCGACGCGGCGGGCCGGGTCGGCGGTGCGGGAGCGCTGGGACGGCGCCTGCGCCGAGTACTTCCGTCCCGCGCCCGAGCGACCCCGGTTGCGGGTGCGCCCCTGCGCGTCGCGGCGGTCCTGGGCGTCCGGCCGGGGTGCGCGGCCGCGTTCCCCGCGGGCCCCTCGCTCGCCCCGGCCCTGTCCTGCCTGTCCTTCGCGGCTCATGCGCGTGCCTCCTCGTCCTGTGCCGCGGCGTTCCGCGCGGCCTCGCGTGCCGCCGCCCGGGCGGCGGCCTTCTGGCGGGCCTGTTCTTCGTGGTGGGCGAGCGCCTCCCCGGCCAGCAGCGCGGCCCCGGCGGCGGCGCCGCGCGCCCAGTCGGCGGCCGGCATCAGCTTCCTGCCCGCCGGCTGGACGCGGGAGAGCCGGACGGCCCCGCCGGACGTGCGCAGCCAGGCGGCCTTCGCGGCCACCAGGATCTGCCCGGGAGCCGCGGCGTCGAGTACGGAGGGCCAGCCGTCGTCGCCGGCGCGGACCGGGGCGACGCCGTCGAGCTTGAAACGGGCCGGGGCGGCGCCGTCGTCCGCGGTCAGCCAGCCCCAGGCGCCGGGCTCGGGGGTGACGCCGTTGATCCGGGCGGCCACCTCGGCCGCCGGGCGGGCGGGGTCCACCAGGCCGTCTGCGGCCGTGAGCTTCGGCGCGTGGGTGGGTTCGCCGCGCTGGGGCGTGGCCGTCGCGGTGCCGGCCGCCAGGCGGTCGAGCACGTCGATCACGAGCGGGCCGCCGCGCTCGGCGAGGTCGGTGAGCACGGTCCCGGCGGTCTCGTCGGCCGCGACGGGGCGGGTGAGTCGGGCGAAGACGGGTCCGGTGTCCAGGCCCTCTTCGAGCTGGAACACGTCGGCGGCGATCTCGGTCTCCCCGGCCATCACGGCGCGCTGAACGGGGGCGGCGCCGCGGTAGGCCGGCAGCGCGGAGAAGTGCAGGTTGAGCCAGCCGTGGCGCGGGATCTGCAGGGCCTCGGCGGGCACGAGCGCCCCGTAGGCGACGACGGCGGCCACGTCCGCCTCGAGCGCGCGGATCGCCTGGAGGGCATCGGCACCCTCGGGTCCGCGGAGTCGGTCGGCCTTGAGCACGGGCAGGCCGGCCTCCTCGGCCACGACCGCGACCGGCGACGGGGTCAGCACCCGCCGGCGCCCGACCGGGGCGTCCGGCCGGGTGAGCACGCCGACGACCTCGTGGGGCGAGTCGAGCAGGGCGCGCAGCACGGGCACGGCGGTCTCGGGCGTGCCGGCGTAGAGCACGCGCAGGGGCGTCGGGGCGGTCATCGGGCGGCTCCTGTTCCGGCGGCGGGGGCGGCGGGGGCGCCGAAGACCGAGCTGACGGCGGCCGCGCGCTCGGCCCCGATGCGGCGGGCGGCGCGGTCCACCTCGCCGGCGCGCATGCGGCGGCGGGCCTCACGGCGTTCCTCGCCGTCGAGGCGGTCGACGTAGAGGATCCCGTCGAGGTGGTCGGTCTCGTGCTGGAGACAGCGGGCGAGCAGGCCGGTCCCCCGGTGCTCCACCGGGTTCCCGTCGACGTCGGTGCCGCGGACGACGGCTTCGGCGGCGCGCGCCGGGTGGTAGCGCAGCCCCGGCACGGACAGACACCCCTCGCCCGGCTCCCGCAGCGCCTGGCCGGCGGTCTCGAGTACGGGATTGACCACGTGCCCGGCGACGCCGGCGACGTCGAACACGAAGACGCGCAGGCCCACGCCCACCTGGGGCGCGGCCAGGCCCACGCCCCCGACGGCGTGCATCGTCTCGATCATGTCCGCCACGAGGGCGCGCACATCCGCGCCCGGGGGCACGGGCGACGCGGCGGTGCGCAGGACGGGGTCGGGGATGGTGCGGACGGGCAGGACGGTCACGCCGTCACCCTATCGCCGCCCTCGGCAGACGCCGGGCGCGACGACGACCCGTCGGGCGCCACGTCCGGGGCGGCGTGGGAGCCGCCGCCGAACGCCGCGGCGCGCACGGCCTGCAGTCCGGTGGCCGCCGACGCCGGGACCGACGGCGGAGGCGGGCCGATGACGCGGAGCGCGGGGCCGGCGTCGTCCACGGCCTGCGCGTGCTTCCAGACCTGGCGCAGGGCCCAGAACTTGTGCCAGTGGCGGGGCAGCACACCGGGGTTGGCCTGGTGCACGGCGACCTCGGTCTCCCCCAGGGCGACGCCGAGCAGCATCTCGGCCTGGCCGTGCCGCCACTCTTCCCAGGTGCCGGCCTCGGGGTCCACCAGGGACTCCTCCGCCTTCAGGCCGGCGGTCAGCTGCATGACCACCTTGGGATCGAGCGCCTTGACCCGTCCGTCCCGCCCCGTGCCCTTCGTCTTGTAGTCGATCAGGCACAGCCGGCCGCCGATCCGGGCGACGAGGTCCAGCGTGCCCGCGTAGCCCACCGTGTGGTTCCAGACGGTGATCTCGGCCGCGATCGGCCGGACGTCGTAGAGGTCCCACCACTCGTCGAAGCGGTCCGCGTAGGCGCCCTCGCCGTGCTCGATCAGCCGGGCCCGGGCCTCCGCCATGGTGTGGGGGCGGCCGAGGGCGCGCTGGGCCACCTGCTCGGCGTAGTCGTGCACGCGGTCCCCGCGCTCGGCCGCGGCGTCCCGGTAGCGGGCGGCGGCGTCGGCGGACTGCCGGGCCACCTGCTTCAGGCGCGCGGCGGAGCCCACGGATTCCGCCAGGCGCGGATCCTGGGTCACGGACTGGGCCGCCATCCACCCGACCCAGCCGTCCAGGTCCGTCTTCTCCATGCCGATCACGGTGGTGATGGACGGGACCTCGGGCAGGCCCGAGAGGGAGCGCGCGTACATGCGCCCGTGGGGGGTCTGATGCGCGAGGCGTGGCTGGGTCATGGTCAGCCATTCTGGCAGGGTCCGCGGACCCCCGACGGGGTGGCCCGACACGCCAGCGGACGCCGATTTTGCATCCGGGCGGAGATGGCCTAGAGTTCTTTCTCGTTGGAAAACGCAGGTGAGCGGCTCGGACGAGCGGATCCCGGCGGCACCGACACGCGGATGTAGCTCAGTTGGCTAG
>NZ_JXSP01000125.1:0-292 GCF_000946635.1 Micrococcus sp. MS-ASIII-49 | reverse complement strand
AGTTCGAATCTCGTCATCCGCTCGCTCAACCTTCACCCCTGGTCGGGTGGCCGAGAGGCGAGGCAGCGGCCTGCAAAGCCGTATACGCGGGTTCGAATCCCGTCCCGACCTCGCAGCCTTCTCCGACCGGGAGTGGCGGCATGTTCACCACCTCTTCGGAGGTGGACGAGCGCGATTGGCGCAGCGGTAGCGCGCTTCCCTGACACGGAAGAGGTCACTGGTTCGAACCCAGTATCGCGCACGGAGACGATCCGTGACGATCGACTCAGGCGGATGTAGCTCAGTTGGCTAG